>CANGYC010000159.1 GCA_947457975.1 Comamonadaceae bacterium
CCTGCCCAGGTCCCGGCGGCTTTTTCATGGGCGTGGGGTAAAGACGGCTTGCATGCCCTTTCTTTTTCGTAAAAGGAAAAACTGATTTCCGCGGACTCCGTTGTTCCCTGTCAGGGGCTGCGACACACTTACGCCCATTCTGAAACTCGACGGAGACAAGCATGAGCAAGCGCATCGGATGGATTGGACTGGGTCGCATGGGTGAGGCCATGGCCAAACGGCTGGTCAAGGCTGGGCACGACGTGAGCGTCTGGAACCGCACCGCCTCGAAGGCCGCGCCACTGGCCGAGGTCGGCGCCAAGATCGTGGCGACCAAGCAGGACCTGTCCTCTTGCGACATCGTCTTCACCATGGTCTCCACCACCGACGACTTGAAGGAAGTGCTGTTCGCCGAAGGTGGTCTGCTATCGGGCAAGGGCAAGCCGCGCATCGTGGTGGATTCGTCCTCCATCTCGCAGGAAGGCTCTGTGGAGGTGCGTGAGCGCCTGGAAGCCATGGGCGTGGGCTACCTGTGTAGCCCTGTTTCGGGCAATGCCAAAGTGGCCAAGGCCGGCAAGCTGCTGCAGGTGGCCTCGGGCCCCAAAGCCCTCTACGATGAAGTCGAGCCCTGCCTGCAGGCCATGGCCCGCCGCGTGATGTGGGTGGGCGAGGGCGAGCTGGCCCGCGTCTGGAAGATCGCGCACAACACCATGTTCGGCGTGATCATCCAAAACCTCTGCGAGATCACGGTGATGGCCGAAAAAGCCGGCATTCCACGCCACGTGTTCCTCGAGAGCATCAACGACTCCGTGCTGGGCTCCATGTACACCCGCTACAAGACCCCGGTGCTGACCAACCTCACCTTCGAGCAGGTGACTTTCACCCCCAAGCTGCTGCTCAAGGACATGGACCTGGGCCTGAGCGCTGCCAAGGCGCATGGCGTGCCCATGCCGGCCGCAGCCGCCACGCGTGAGTCGATCGCCCGCATGGTGGGCCGGGGCTACGACGATATCGACTTTGCCGTGCTGCTCAAGGAAGTGGCCGCCGACTCGGGCCTGGAGATCAAGTCCGAGAACGTGAAGGTCAGCGACGGCCTGGAGTCCTGAAGCCATGGCCGCCTCGCGTCCCCTTCTGATCCGCGGTGCCACCATCCTCACCATGGACCGGCAGGGCGACCTGCCCCGGGGTGACCTGCTGGTGCAGGGCGACACCATTGCGGAGATTGCACCGGTCATCCATGCCGACCAGGCCGAGGTGGTGGACGCGAGCGGCTGCATCCTGATCCCGGGCCTCATCAACGCCCACATGCACACCTGGCAGACGGCGCTGCGCGGCCTGGCCGCCAACTGGACGCTGCTGGAGTACTTCTCCAAGATGCATGCGGGCCTGGCCACGGTGTTCAAGCCGGAGGACCTGCACATCGCCACCTTGGTGGGGGCGCTGAACCAGCTCAACTGCGGCACCACCACGCTGGCCGACTGGTGCCACAACAACCCTACGCCCGCACACAACGACGCCGCGGTGGATGCGCTGCTGCAGTCGGGCATCCGCGCCGCCTTCTTCCATGGCACGCCCAAGCCCGACCCCAAGCCCGGGCAGCAGCCCTTCTGGGAAGTGCCGCACCCGCGCGCCGAGGTCGAGCGCCTGCTCAAAAGCCACCAGGGCAAGCCCCTGCTGTCTATCCATGCGGCTGTGCTCGGCCCGCATTACTCCACCATGGACGTGGCCCTGCACGACTTCGCCATGGCCAAGGAGCTGGGCATCATTGCCTCCCTGCACCAGGGTGGGGGCCCCGCCCGCACGCCTGAGGGCTGGCAGCGGCTGGAGGCCGAGGGCTTGCTGGGCGAGCACATCAACATCGTGCACGGCCACGCGCTCGATGATGCGCAGCTGCAGCGCTTTTGCGAGCTGGGCCTGAGTTTTTCGGCCGCTGCTGAAAGCGAGATGAGCCAGGGCCATGGCCACCCGCTCACGGGTCGGCTGCGCCAGTTCGGCCGCGCGCCATCCCTGGGCGTGGACCTGGAAAGCGTGATGAGCGGCGACATGTTCTCGCAGGCCCGCATTGCCCTGGGCATCCAGCGCTCGCTGGACAACGTGGCGCACCGCGCTGCGCACGGCAGCATTCCATCTACGTCCACCATCACCACCCGCGAGGCCCTGTCCTGGGTCACGGTGGAGGGTGCGCGCATGCTCAATGCGCTGGACCGCATCGGCACGCTCGCTCCGGGCAAGCAAGCAGACCTCGTGATGATCCGCGCCAGCGACCTCAATATGCAGCCGGTGCATGATGCGGTGTCCAGCGTGGTGTTCCAGACCGCCCTGTCCAACATCGACAGCGTCATGGTGGCTGGCAGCTGGAAAAAGCGCCATGGCCAGCTGCTTGGCGTGGACCTGCCACCGCTCATCACGCGCCTGCAGGCCTCTGGCCAGAAAATCACGCAGGCCATGGGCCTGGCTCCGGCCTGAGTCGGACCTATTTCGAGAAGATTTGACAAGAGCGCCCAACAACAAGAGCCCAAGGCTGGCGCTCGGGCCGCAATGGGGTAGAACAACGAACGACCAAAAGCACCCTTCGGCCTTTCTTGTGTAAATTGAACTGATAGCACCAACGGAGACCAACCATGAAACGTTTTTTCATCGCCGCCGTGGCCGCACTGGCCACCGCCAGCAGCTGGGCACAGACCTACCCCAGCAAGCAGATCAGGATCGTCGTGCCCTTCACGGCCGGCAGCGCCACCGACATCATGGCCCGCGTGGTCGGTGAAAAACTGGGCGCGGCATGGGGCCAGCCGGTCATCGTCGAAAACCGGCCTGGTGCCGGCGGCACCCTGGGCGCGACGCAGGTCTCGCGGGCCGAACCCGACGGCCACACCCTGCTGGTGGTCTCCACCGGCCACGTGGTGAACCCGGTGCTCTACGGCAACCTGCAGTACGACACCTTGGGCGATTTCTCTGGGGTCACGCCACTGGCCTCTTTGCCCAGCGTGCTGGTGGTCGGCTCGGGTAGCCCGATCAAGTCGGTTTCTGAGCTGGTTGCAGCTGCGCGTGCCAAGCCCGGCGTGCTCAACTACGCTTCGGCCGGTGTGGGCAGCGCCACGCACGTGAACGCCGAGAAATTCCGCGCCACAGCCAATGTGCAGATAACCCACATTCCCTTCAAGGGCACGCCCGAGACCATCGTGGAGGTGAGCACGGGCCGTGCTGACTTCA
Source organism: Comamonadaceae bacterium (assembly GCA_947457975.1). GTDB lineage: Bacteria > Pseudomonadota > Gammaproteobacteria > Burkholderiales > Burkholderiaceae_C > Polaromonas. The sequence goes on from CANGYC010000159.1 coordinate 3,190, forward strand.
TGTTCACCCCGGTGCTGGCCTCTTTGCCCGCCATCCGCGAGAACCGGCTGCGCGCTCTGGCCGTGAGTACCACCAAGCGCTCGAACGCGCTGCCGAACGTGCCCACCGTGGCAGAGTCTGGCCTGCCTGGCTTCGTCTTCGACTTCTGGATCGGCATGCTGGCTCCTTCCAAGACACCCAAGCCAGTGGTGGCCAAGCTCAATGCCGAGATCGCGCGCATCCTGTCCCTGCCTGATGTCAAGGAGCGCATGGCCACGCTGGGCGCCGAGCCCATGCCCATGAGCCCTGAGCAGTTCGACGCCTACATCAAGGACGAATACAACACCCTGGGCGCCGTGATGCGCTCGGCTCCCAAGCAGTAAGCCTGCCCGGGTGCCGCAGCCTCGGCCAGGCACGCATAACCTCCAAGGATCCCCATGACCCAGCTGCTGCGCGTCAACGTTTTCAACACCTCCAGCAACCTGCCGCTGCTGGCGGCCCTGGAGGCGGGTTACTTCGCCGCCGAGGGCCTGGCCCTGGAGGTGCAGCACACGGCCAACTCTGGCGAGCAGCGTGCGGGTCTGGCGGCCGGGCGCTTTGAGATCGGTCACGCCGCGGTGGACAACGCCGTGGCGCTGATCGAGTCGGGCGTGGACGCGGTCATCGTGGGCGGCGGTGACGCCGGCCTGAACGACTTCATCGTGCGGCCCGAGATCCAGGGCTTTGCCGACCTGCGCGGCAAAAAGCTCGCGGTGGACGCGCCCAACACCGCCTACGCCCTGGCGGCCAAAAAAATCCTCAAGAACCACGGCCTGCTCGAGGGCCGGGACTACGAGGTCAAGCTCGCCGGCGGCACCGGTCCCCGCGCGGCCGCCATGGCCAGCGACCCGGAGCTGGCCTGCGGCATGATCAACCCGCCCTTTAGCTTCAAGCTCAAGGCCCAGGGTCTGAAAAGCCTGGGCAGCCAGTTCGAGCTGCTGGGCCCCTACCAGGCCATCGGCATGTACGTGATGCGCCCCTGGGCCCAGGCCCATGGCGAGCTGCTGGTGCGCTACCTGCGTGCCTACATCCGTGGCCAGCAGCGCGTCATGGACCGCGCGCACCGCGCCGAGATGCTGGCGCGTCTGACGGCCCACTTCCAGCTCCAGGGCGAGGAGGCCGCGAAAACCTACGAGGCCCTGCTCGCCCCCGGCTCGGGCCTGGCGGTGGATGCCGCCTTCAACCACGAGGGCTTTGCCCAGGTGCTGGCCATCCGCGCCGAGATGGAGGGCATGTGGGGTGGCACGCCGCCGGCCCCTGGCAAATACCTCGACCTGTCTTTTGATGCCCAGGCCCGCCAGGGCGCGTGACTTCCGGAACTCTCATGACCAAGCCACCCCAGCGCCTCCCCTACGTGGCCCCGCAGGCCATCGTCGACCCAGCCATGCGTGCGGAATTCGAGCGCGCGGCCCGCGAAGGCGCGCCCCGCCCGGAAAGCCATGCCATCCGGGCGCACGTGCCGGCGGTCTTCTGGTCCTTTGCCAACGCCTGGAACGACACCTTTGTGAACGGCGTGTGCGACCACGCCATCAAGGAGCTGTGCCGCCTGTATGTCTCGCAGGCGGTGAACTGCAATTACTGCGGCAACCAGCGCTCGCTCAAGGCGCAGGCCCAGGGCCTGGTGGAAGACGATGTGCAGGCCCTCCTTGACTTCGAGAAGTCCGAGCGCTTCGATGCCCGCCAGAAGGCGGCCCTGCGCCTGGCCGAGGCCATGACCTGGGGGCTGGACTCCACCGATGAGCTGTGGGACGGTCTCAAGGCCCACTTCGAGGTGCCGCAGATCGTGGAGCTGGGCTTCTTCATTGGCCTGACCATGGGCCAGCAGCGCTGGAACCGCCTGCTCAACCTGGGCCACGGCAGCTTCATGGGTGGCACCACCGGCGGCCTGTCGCCGACCGAAGCCGCCGCCCAGAAAACCACCTGAGGCAGGTATGGCACGTGTTCACTTTCTGGGGGTGGGCAAGATGGGCCTGCCCATGGCCCTGCATCTTCTGAAGGCCGGCCATGCGGTGGGGGTTGCTGACCCCAGCGCCGAGCGGCTCGCACTGGCGCAGGCCGCGGGCCTGACTCTGGCGCCGGCTTCAGCGATGCCAGAGGCCGACGTCGTTTTCTCCTCTCTGCCCAACGATGCCGCCTTGCTGGCCGTGGGCCAGCAGGTGGCTGGCCAGGCTCGCCCTGGCGCGCTGTATGTGGACACCAGCACCGTCTCACTCGCCGCTTCTGCGCGCGTGGCCGAACTGTGCGCGGCCAGGGGCGTGCAGTACTTGCGCACCACCGTCTCGGGCAACAACAAGATGGCCGAGGCGGCCCAGCTCACCGTCATGGCCTCGGGCCCGCGCGCGGCCTACGATCTCGCGCTGCCTCTTATCAGCACCTGGGGCCCGAACCGCTTTTACCTGGGTGAGGCCGAGCAGGCCCGGCTGATGAAGCTGGTGGTGAACCTGCTGATCGCGCAGACCAGCGCCATGCTCGCCGAAGGCCTGACCTTGGGCCGCAAGGGCGGGCTGGACTGGCAGGACATGTGGCAGGTGTTGGGTGCAAGTGCCGTGGGTTCGCCCATCCTCAAGGCCAAGTCGGTGCAGCTGTC
>CANGYC010000160.1 GCA_947457975.1 Comamonadaceae bacterium
CAAAGACAAGGCCCAAGCCGAGCAGGACGCTGGGGAAAAAGTCAGTCTTTCCGCCCCGGCCGAAGAATCCGTGGCACAGTGGCGACCCGATGCCGAACCGGCACCTGAACCAAATTGCCCTGATGCCGACCCTGATCTGCGATTGCAACAAGACCCTGCCCCTGGACCCCAAGGCCCTGGGGACGGCGCTCGATGAGCCGCTGAAGGCCCACACCAGCCTGTGCCGGCGCGAGGCCGGTGCCTTCCAGCAAGCCCTGCAGCAGGGCCAGTCCCTGGTGGTGGCCTGCACCCAAGAACAGGCCTTGTTCACCGAACTGGCCGAACAGACCGAGCGGCCCTCCGGCGGCGGTGCCTGGGCGCCGATGCGCTTTGTCAACATCCGCGAGACCGCCGGCTGGAGCAGCGAGGGCCGCGCTGCCACGCCCAAGATGGCGGCCCTGCTGGCCGCCGCCCGCCTGCCCGAACCCGAGCCCGTGGCCACCGTGAGCTACCAGAGCCAGGGTCGGCTGCTGGTGATCGGCGGCCTGGACGAGGCTGAGCGCCTGGCCGCCAGCCTGGGCGATGTGCTGCAGGTCACGCTGTTCGCACGGGGCGGCGCGGGCGCGCAGGCCCGCAGGCATCCGGTGCTGGCCGGGCGCATCGACCGCTTGACCGGCTGGCTGGGCTCCTTCGAGCTGGCCTGGACCCAGGACAACCCCATCGACCTTGATCTCTGCACGCGCTGCAATGCCTGCATTGCCGCCTGCCCGGAAGGCGCCATTGGCTTTGATTACCAGGTCAACCTGGAGGCCTGCCGCGGCCACCGCGCCTGCGTGAAGGCCTGTGATGCGGCCGGGGCCATCGACTTTGCCCGTCAGCCCATGGCCTCCAAAGAGACCTTCGACCTGGTGCTGGACCTGCGCGAGCAGCCCGCCTTCCTGCAGCACGCCAAGCCCCAGGGCTACCTTCACCTGCCGTCCGGGGCCTCGGCCGAGGCGCGCCTGGACACCGTGCTCAAGCTGCGCGGCCTGGTCGGCGAGTTTGAAAAACCCAAGTTTTTTGCCTACAAGTCCAAGCTCTGCGCCCACAGCCGCAACCAGACCGTGGGCTGCAGCGCCTGCATCGACATCTGCTCGGCCCAGGCCGTGAGTTCGGACAAAGCGCGCCAGCAGATTGTCGTCAACCCCAAGCTGTGCGTGGGCTGCGGTGCCTGCACCACTGCCTGCCCCACCGGCGCGCTGACCTACGCCTACCCGGCCCCGGATGAGCAGGGCCGCAAGCTCAAGACCCTGCTGGGCGCCTATGCGCGCGCCGGTGGCCGCGATGCGGTGCTCCTGCTGCACTCGCAGGAGCGCGGTCAGGCCCTGATTGAGGAACTCGGCCGCGCTGCCCGCGTGGGCGCGGCCCAGGGTGTGCCGACCCAGGTGATTCCGGTGGCCCTGTGGCACACCGCCAGCACCGGCATCGACCTGTGGCTCAGCGCCGTGGCCGGCGGGGCGCGCCATGTGGCGGTGCTCTCCACCGATGAGGAGGCCCCGCAGTACCTGGAGGCGCTGCAGCAGCAAATGGATGTGGCTCAGGCCATCCTGACCGGCCTGGGCTATGAAGGCGTGCATTTGAGCCTGCTGCGCGCCAGCCACCCAAGCGACCTCGACCAGCACCTGGCTCTGCTGCCCACCCGCCTGGGCGCAGTGCCGGCCCAAAGCGCGCGCTTTGCGGTGCTGCCCGACAAGCGCCCCACGCTGGAGCTGGCCCTGGACCACCTGATCGAGCAGGCCCGCCTGCGTCCCGAGGTGATCGACCTGCCGCAGGGCTCGCCCCTTGGCAGCATCGCTGTGAACGCCGACAAGTGCACCCTGTGCCTGTCCTGTGTCGGTGCTTGCCCGGCCAGTGCGTTGCAGGACAACACCGAGCGGCCGCAGCTGCGCTTCATCGAGAAGAACTGCGTGCAGTGCGGCCTGTGCGCCAGCACCTGCCCCGAACAGGCGATCAGCCTGCAGCCACGCCTGTCACTGGCCCCCGAGCGCAAGCAGGCCCGCGTCCTGCATGAGACCGAACCCTTCGGCTGCATCCGCTGCGGCAAGCCCTTTGGTACGCTGCAGGGCATCGAGGCCATGCTTGGCCGGCTGGGCGGCCACCCGATGTTCCAGGGCAAGGCCCTGGAGCGCCTGAAGATGTGTGGGGATTGCCGAGTGATCGACGTCTACACCGCCGACAACGAAACCAAGATCACCGACCTATGAGCGATCTCATCGGCAACACCGCCGCCCTGGACGAGGAAACCGCCCGCGCCGATCTGTACGGCCTGCTGGCCCAGCTGTATTACGCGCCGCCGGCGCCCGATTTCCTGGCCTCCCTGCGCGCCGCACCCACGGATGCGCCCACGGCCGGGGGCTTTCTGGAGGCGCCCTGGCGCGAACTGGTGAGCACCTGCCAGGCCCTGACTGACGCCGAGATCGCCGCCGAGCATGAAGCCCTGTTCGGAGGCCTGGGTAAACCCGAGGTCTACCTTTTCGGCTCGCACTACCTCAGCGGCTTTCTCAACGAGCGGCCCCTGGTCCAGCTGCGCGAAGATCTGGCCGCCCTGGGCCTGGCCCGCGACGAGCAGCTGCCGGAAACCGAGGACCACTTTGCCTGCGTCTGCGAGGTCATGCGCTACCTGATCGCCGGCGACGACGTGGCTGTCGCCAACTTGACTCGGCAGCGCGAGTTCTACACCCGCCATGTGCAGCCCTGGGCCCATGACATGTGCGATGCCCTGGCCGCCCACCCCAGAGCCCGCTTCTACGCCAGCCTGGCCGCCTTCACGCGCGCCTTCCTGGACGTGGAGCAGCAGGGCTTTGACATGCTCGATTGATGGATGTGCAAAGACCGCATCAATTTTTTTCAATTGGCTGAGTCAGACCTGTTTCCCATGCGACTTTCCCTAGTTGTATACCCATGAAGGGATGGGGTACATTGTTCTGGACAAGAGACCGTCTCCGTTTTCAGGAATACCCATGAAACACACCTCTTCCTCCCTTTCCAGGCGCGCCGTGTTTGCCGGTGCGGGCACTGCCGGCGCGCTGGCCGCCGTGGCCAGCCTGCTGCCCGCCGCACGTGAAGCCACGCCGGCTGCCCCGGTGATCGCTCCTCCGGAGAAGGGTGGCGGCTACCACTTGAGCGAGCACGTCCAGCGCTACCTCAAGACCACCCGCATCTGATCCCTGGTCCTCGGAGAACCCTATGTTGTTGACCAAGAAATCCAGCGCTGCCTCCGGCGGCTCTTCATCGCACCTCGTGCAACGCTTGCAGCGGGGCCTGGCGCACGCCGTGCCCACCATGGATCGCCGTGGCTTCCTACGCCGCTCCGGCCTGGGCGTGGGTGCCGGCTTGGCGGCCACGTCCCTGACTCTGGTCAAGAAGGCCGAAGCCGGCTCCGGCGCAGCCCTTGAAGGCAAGGGCAAGATCGAGGTCAAGCGCACTGTGTGCACCCACTGCTCGGTGGGATGCGCGGTGGATGCCGTGGTCGAAAACGGCGTGTGGATCCGCCAGGAGCCCGTGTTCGATTCCCCCATTAACCTCGGCGCCCACTGCGCCAAGGGTGCCGCCCTGCGTGAGCACGGCCACGGCGAGTACCGCCTGCGCTACCCGATGAAGCTGGTCAACGGCAAGTACGAGCGCATCAGCTGGGACAAGGCCATCAATGAGATCACCGAAAGAATGCAGGCGCTGCGCAAGGAAAGCGGCCCTGACTCGGTGTACTGGGTGGGTTCCTCCAAGCACAACAACGAGCAGGCTTATCTGCTGCGCAAGTTCGTCAGCTTCTGGGGCAGCAACAACTGCGACCACCAGGCCCGCATCTGCCACTCCACCACGGTCGCTGGCGTCGCCAACACCTGGGGCTATGGTGCGATGACCAACTCGTACAACGACATGCAGAACAGCAAGCTGGCGTTGTACATCGGCTCCAATGCGGCGGAAGCCCATCCGGTGTCCATGCTGCACATGCTGCATGCCAAGGAAAACGGCGCGCGCATGATCGTGGTCGATCCGCGCTTTACCCGCACCGCCGCCCGCGCGCACCAGCATGTGCGCATCCGCTCCGGCTCGGACATTCCCTTCCTGTTCGGTGTGATGCATCACATCTTCAAGAACGGCTGGGAAGACAAGAAGTACATCGCCGACCGCGTCTGGGGCATGGAGAAGGTGCGCGAGGAGGTCCTGGCCAAGTGGACACCGGACAAGGTTGAAGAAGCCTGCGGCGTGCCTGAGGCCGTGGTGTTCGGCATTGCCAAGCAAATGCACGAGCATCGTCCCGGCACCATCGTGTGGTGCATGGGCCAGACCCAGCACACCATCGGCAACGCCATCGTGCGTGCCTCTTGCCTGCTGCAACTCGCACTGGGCAATATTGGTGTCTCCGGCGGCGGCGCCAACATCTTCCGGGGCCACGACAACGTGCAGGGCGCCACCGATGTGGGCCCCAACCCCGACTCCCTGCCCGGCTACTACGGCCTGGCCGAAGGCTCCTGGAAGCACTTTGCCAAGGTCTGGGGCGTGGACTTCGAATGGATCAAGGGCCGCTTCTCGGCCCCGGCCATGATGGGCAAGCCCGGCATCACCGTCTCCCGCTGGATCGACGGTGTGCTCGAGAAGAACGAAAACATCGACCAGGATCCCAACCTGCGTGGCGTGTTCTTCTGGGGTCATGCTCCGAACTCGCAGACCCGCGGCCTTGAGATGAAGCGCGCGATGGACAAGCTGGACCTGCTGGTGGTGGTGGATCCCTACCCCTCGGCCACGGCAGCCATGGCCGCCATGCCTGGCAAGTCCGAAGACCTCAACCCCAACCGCGCGGTCTACCTGCTGCCGGCGGCCACGCAGTTCGAGACCTCGGGCTCCTGCACCGCCTCCAACCGCTCCATCCAGTGGCGCGAGAAGGTGATCGAGCCGCTGTGGGAGAGCCGCAGCGACCACATGATCATGTACCAGCTGGCACAGAAGCTGGGCTTCGACAAGGAGTTGGTCAAGAACTTCAAGATGCAGAAGGTCAAGGGCATGGACGAGCCCGTGATCGAGGACATCCTGCGCGAGATCAACAAGTCGGTCTGGACCATCGGCTACACGGGCCAGTCGCCCGAGCGCCTGAAGGCCCACATGCGCAATATGCATCTGTTCGACGTCAAGACCTTGAAGTGCAAGGCCGGCGTGGACAAGGAAACCGGCTACGACATGTCGGGTGACTTCTTCGGCCTGCCCTGGCCGTGCTGGGGTACCGCTCAGATCAAGCACCCCGGCTCGCCCAACCTCTACGACACCTCCAAGCACGTCATGGAAGGCGGCGGTAACTTCCGCGCCAACTTCGGTGTGGAGCGCGAGGGTAAGAGCCTGCTGGCCGCTGACGGTTCGCACTCCAAGGGCGCCGAGATCACCACGGGCTACCCCGAGTTCGACCACGTGCTGCTCAAGAAGCTGGGCTGGTGGGGCGACTTGAGCGCCGAAGAGCAGGCTGCGGCCGAAGGCAAGAACTGGAAGACCGACCCCACGGGTGCCATCATCCGCGTGGCCCTCAAGCATGGTTGCCACCCCTTCGGCAATGCCCGCGCGCGGGCCGTGGTCTGGAACTTCCCGGATCCCATCCCCCAGCACCGCGAGGCGCTGTACTCCACCCGCCCCGACCTGGTGGCCAAGTACCCCTCGCACGACGACCGCAAAGCCTTCTGGCGTCTGCCCACGCTCTTCAAGACCGTGCAGAACAAGGCTGTGCAAGACAAGCTGCACGAGAAATTCCCTCTGATCCTGACCTCCGGCCGCCTGGTCGAGTA
>CANGYC010000161.1 GCA_947457975.1 Comamonadaceae bacterium
GCCTGAGCCTGTGCGGCGAACGCGGCAGCCTCACCCTGGAAACGGCCTCCGGCGGGTTGCTGGCCCGCCTCAAGGGCCTGATCGGCAAACCGGCCTGGCCCGGCGTGCTGCAAGGACGATGAAACTCACCATTCGCGAAGCCCCGCCCCGCAGCGTGTGGGCACTCACCCAGGCCGGGGTGCATCCCCTGCTGGCCCAGCTGTATGCGGCGCGCGGGGTACACAGCCCCGATGAACTCGACGATGGCCTGGCACGTCTGCTGCCGCCCGAAGCGCTGCAAGGCACCCGCCAGGCCGCCGAGCTGCTGGCCGACAGCATGGCCCAGGGCCTGCACCTCTGCATCGTGGCGGACTATGACTGCGACGGTGCCACCGCCTGCGCCGTGGGCGTGCGCGGGCTGCGCCTGCTGGGCGCGGGTCTGGGTTTTTCGGCCGTGAGCTACCTGGTGCCCGACCGCGTGGTCGACGGCTATGGCCTCACACCCACCATCGCCGAGCGCGTGCGCGCCGCAGGCGCAGACCTGCTGGTGACTGTGGACAACGGCATCGCCAGCTTAGAAGGTGTGGCTCAGGCCCGGGCCCTGGGCCTGAAGGTGCTGGTCACCGACCACCACCTGCCCGCCCAGCGGGACGGTGCCGTGGTGCTGCCCGAGGCCGATGTGATCGTCAACCCCAACCAGCCGGGCTGCAGCTTTCCGAGCAAGGCCATGGCCGGCGTGGGCGTGATGTTTTATGTGCTGCTGGCGCTGCGCGCCGAGCTGCGGCGGCGGGGCGTGTATGACGCACAAACCCAGCCCAAGCTCGATGCCCTGCTGCCGCTGGTGGCGCTGGGCACCGTGGCCGACGTGGTCAAGCTCGACGGCAACAACCGCCGCCTGGTGGCCCAAGGCCTCAAGCGCATCCGTGCCGGCCAGATGCCCGCGGGCCTGGCGGCGCTCTTTGCCGCCGCCGGTCGCCAGCCCCAGGTGGCCAGCAGCTTCGACTTTGGTTTTGCGCTGGGGCCACGCATCAACGCCGCCGGGCGCCTGTCGGACATGACGCTGGGCATCGAGTGCCTGCTGACGGACGATGCGCAGCGCGCCGACGAGCTGGCGCGGATGCTCGACCAGATCAACCGCGAGCGGCGCGACATTGAAGGCCAGATGCGCGAGCAGGCCATGCAGGCGGCCGACGCCATGATCGACGAGGGCGAGGAGCCGCCGCCGGCCGTGGCCATCTTCGATCCCGACTTCCACGAGGGCGTGGTCGGCATCGTGGCCTCGCGCATCAAGGACCGGCTGCACCGCCCCAGCTTTGTGTTCGCCGCCAGCGCCGCACCCGGCAAGGAACACGAGCTCAAGGGCTCGGGCCGCTCCATCCCGGGCTTTCATCTGCGCGATGCACTGGACCTGGTGGCCAAGCGCCACCCGGGCGTGCTGCTGCGCTTTGGCGGCCATGCCATGGCCGCTGGCTGCACCGTGCCCGAGGAGCGCTTCGAGGAATTCGAAGCAGCCCTGCAGCAGGTGGCCCGCGAATGGCTGGACGCCTCCACGCTCACGCGCCGCCTGGAAACCGACGGCCCGCTGGCCCCCGAGTACCGCCGCACCGATGTGGTGGAGGCCCTGCACAGGCAGGTGTGGGGCCAGGGCTTCGCGGCCCCCACCTTCTGTGAAGAGCTGGACGTGGTGTCACAGCGGCTGGTGGGCGAAAAGCACCTGTCGCTCAAGCTCAAGCACCAGGGGCAACCCGTGGACGGCATCTGGTTCGGCCACACCGAGCCCCTGCCGGCGCGCTGCCGGCTGGCCTTCCGGCTCGATGCCGATGAGTGGCAGGGCGTGCGGCGTGTGCGCTTTCTCATCGAGGGGGCCGAGCTCTGAGCCGGGCACGGCGCGTCTGACGGCCGGCCGTGGGTCTGGACTACAGCGCAGGAGCGGCCGATTTCGCAACATGTCAGCCTGCTTGGAGGGCTGACCATGAACACCATCATCTACATCGTCGGGCTGGTCGTCATCATCGGGGTGATCCTCTCGTACTTCGGTTTCCGCTGAGGGGCGGGCAGGCTGTAGCCTGTACGACAGCCCAGCCGTTTCACAAAGGCACCGAGGTCTAGAATCAGTCGGGTGAATGCCAGCAACATCCTCAATGCAGACCTGCATTGCCACTCTGTCGTCTCAGACGGCACCCTCACGCCCGAAGCCCTGGCCGAACGCGCCAGACGCAACGGCGTGGAGCTCTGGTCACTGACCGACCACGACGAGATCGGCGGCCAGCACCGTGCTGGCGCTGCGGCGCGGGCACACGGCATGGGCTACCTCACCGGGACCGAGATCTCTGTCACTTTCGCCGGGGAGACCGTGCACATCGTGGGCCTGGGCTTCGATCCGGACGACGAGGCCCTCAAGCAGGGCCTGGCCCGCACCCGGGGTGGCCGGGCCGAACGCGCGCAGGAAATGGCGCAGGGCCTAGCCCAGGTGGGCATCCACGGCGCCTTTGAAGGGGCGCTGCGTTTTGTGGGCAATCCTGACCTGATCTCGCGCACGCACTTCGCGCGCTTCCTGGTCGACAGCGGCGTCTGCAAGGAGACCAACGAGGTGTTCCGTCGCTTCCTCACCGAGGGCAAACCAGGCTACGTGCCGCACCGCTGGGCGTCCCTGAGTAACGCGGTGCAGTGGATATCGGGCGCCGGCGGCGTGGCCGTCATCGCGCACCCGGCCCGCTACAAATTCACGCCCAACGAGGAATACGCTCTCTTCACCGAGTTCAAGGCGCACGGCGGCCGGGCGGTGGAGGTGGTCACCGGCAGCCACACCGCGCAGGAGTATGTGAAGTACGCCGAGACGGCTCGCGAGTTTGGTCTGGCGGCCTCCCGCGGCAGCGATTTCCACAGCCCGGATGAGAGCCATACCGACCTGGGCACCCTGCCCTACCTGCCGGGGAAACTGACCCCGGTGTGGGAGCTGCTGGAAGACCGCATCCGGTGAGCAGCGCCCGGCCCCTTGCCCCGTCAGCGTTGACGGGCATTGCGCTGGCAGTGGCGGCCGTGGCCTGTTTTGCGACGCTGGACACCACCACCAAGCTGGCCGCCGCCACGGTGCCGCTGCTGATGGCGCTGTGGTTCCGTTACTGCTTCCAGGCGCTCATGACCACCGCCGTGATGCTGCCCCAGCGCGGCTGGAGCATCTGGCGCACACGCCGGCCGGGCCTGCAAATGCTGCGGGGCGTGCTGCTGCTGGCCAGCAGCAGCTTGTCCTTCCTGAGTCTGAAATACCTGCCGGTGGCCGAGTTCACCGCCATCGTCTCCCTCACGCCGCTGCTGATTACCTTTATGGCCGCCGTGGTGCTGCGCGAGCGCGTCTCTCTGCTGCGCTGGCTCTTGGTGGTCGGCGGTTTTACAGGCGCCCTCATCATCATCCGTCCAGGCCACGATCAATTCAGCTGGTACACCCTGCTGCCGCTGTCGGTGCTGGCCACCAACACCTGCTTCCAGTTGCTCACCAGCCGCCTGGTGCGCACCGAAGATCCGCTGACCATGCACCTCTACACCGGCTGGGTGGGCATGCTGATCTCGGCGCTGGCGCTGCCCTGGGTATGGCAGAGCCTGAGCTTGGTGGAGTGGGGCTGGCTCTGCATCATGGGTCTGGCTGGCGCAGCCGGGCACTTCATGCTGATCCTGGCTTATGGCCGGGCACCGGTGGCCACGCTGGGGCCCTACCTGTATGCCCAGATCGGTTTTGCCGTGATCGGCGGCTGGATCGTCTTTGCCCACACGCCGGATATCTGGTCGCTGCTGGGCATGTGTGTGATCGCCGCTTGCGGGGCCGCTGGCGCCTGGCTCACACTGCGTGAACACCGCAGCTTGCGCACAGCCGTGCTGAAGCCGATCGAGTCCTGACCGGCCATGGCCCAGTATTTCGAACTCCACCCGGACAACCCCCAGGGCCGGCTGCTCAAGCAGGCCGCCGGCTTGCTGGCGCGCGGCGGGGTGGCGGCCGTGCCCACTGATTCGAGCTATGCCCTGGTCTGCCATCTGGATGACAAAGCCGCGGCCGACAAGCTCAGGCGCATCCGCGGGGTCGATGAGAAGCACCACCTGAGCCTGCTGTGCCGCGACCTCAGCGAGCTGGCCAGCTACGCGCGGGTGGACAACCGGCAGTTCCGGCTCATCAAGAGTGCCACGCCAGGCCCCTACACCTTCATCCTGGAAGCCAGCAAGGAAGTGCCACGCCGCCTGAGCCACCCGGCGCGCAAGACCATCGGCCTGCGCCTGCCCGCGCACCGCACGCTGCAGGCCCTGCTGGACGTGCACGGCGCACCCTTGCTGGCCACCACCTTGCTGCTGCCTGGCGACGACGAGGCGCTGAACGACGCGCAGGCCATCCGCGACCGGCTGGAGCACGAACTGGCCGCCGTGCTGGAGGCCGGGGCCTGTCCGCTGGAGCCCACCACGGTGATCGACCTCACGCCCATGGGCACGGGCGGCGATCCGGTGGTGCTGCGCCAGGGCCGGGGTGAACTCGCCCCACTGGGCCTGGCCTGAGCCCCAGAGGACTGGCTCTAGCGGGGGGCTCTGAGACAATCGAGAGATGGACTTCGCACAGCTGATCCAGAAGGTGGCCGTCTATGCCCTGCCCGTGGTCTTCGCCATCACGGTGCACGAGGCCGCCCACGGCTACGTGGCGCGCTATTTCGGCGACGCCACCGCCTGGCAGCTGGGCCGCGTGGCCCTCAACCCGATCAGCCACATCGACCTGGTGGGCACCATCCTGATGCCATTGCTGCTGTACTTTGCCACCGCTGGGAGCTTCATCTTTGGCTACGCCAAGCCGGTGCCGGTGAACTTCGGCCAGCTGCGCAAACCCAAGCAGCACATGGTCTGGGTGGCCCTGGCCGGGCCCGGAGCCAATTTCCTGCAGGCGCTGCTCTGGGGTTCGGCTTTCTTCATGCTGGCTGCAGCCGGGGTGGAGGAGCCCTTCTTCCGGCAAATGTGCCGTGCCGGCGTGCTGGTGAACGTGGTCATGTTCGTCTTCAATCTGTTTCCGCTGCCGCCGCTGGACGGCGGCCGCATCCTCGTGGGGCTGCTGCCCTGGCGCCAGGCCCAGTGGCTGGCGCGGGTTGAGCCCTGGGGCTTCTTCATCGTGCTGGCCCTGGTGCTCACCGGCGTGGTCAGCGCGCTCTGGATGCGCCCCCTGATGGGCTGGACTTACGAAGCCCTGAACATCCTGCTCCAGCCCCTGGCCCTGATCCTGGGCCTGGATGTCTGAGCCGGCCTCCATCTTTTTCTACCGACAAGAGCAAGCACACGATGAGTGAACAGCGCGTCCTGACCGGCATCACCACGTCCGGCACACCCCACCTGGGCAACTACGTGGGCGCCATCCGCCCGGCCGTGCGGGCCAGCCGCCTGGCGGGTGTGCAGAGCTTTTACTTTCTCGCCGACTACCACGCCCTCATCAAGGTGGGGGAGCCGGCCCGCATCCAGCGCTCGACCCTGGAGATCGCCGCCACCTGGCTGGCCGCGGGCCTGGACCCCGAGCGCGTGATCTTCTACCGCCAGTCGGACATCCCCGAGATCCCTGAACTCACCTGGTTCCTCACCTGCCTGACCGGCAAGGGCCTGCTCAACCGCGCCCACGCTTACAAGGCACAGGTCGACAAGAACACCGCCGCCGGCCACGACCCGGATGCCGAGGTGAGCGCGGGCCTGTTCATGTACCCGGTGCTCATGGCCGCGGACATCCTGATGTTCAAGGCCCACCGCGTGCCGGTGGGACGCGACC
>CANGYC010000162.1 GCA_947457975.1 Comamonadaceae bacterium
ACGCGGATGTTGCCCTGGCCGCCGCGCAGCATCAGTGCCACCACGGTGGGGTCATAGCCGGAGTACACGGCAAACTCGGCTGGCGTCTCTTTGATGAGCCACTGGGCGCGTTCAATGTTTCCGGTGGCTTCCTTGATGCCCACGATGCCGGGAATCTGGGCCAGGCGCAGCACCGTGGCGTGGGCCATGTCCGCCACAGTGCGGCCAGGCACGTTGTAGAGCACCAGGGGCAGTTCCACCGCCTCTGCAATCGCGCGGAAGTGCCGGTACTGGCCTTCCTGGGTGGGCTTGTTGTAATAGGGCACGACCTGCAGCTGGCAGTCGGCGCCGACGCTCTTGGCAAAGCGGGCCAGCTCAATGGCCTCGGCGGTGGAGTTGGCGCCGCAGCCGGCCATGATGGGCACGCTGCGCTTGTGGGTGCGTGCCTGCTCGACCGAGACCCGGATGATTTCGCAGTGTTCCTCGACATTCACCGTGGGCGACTCGCCCGTGGTGCCGACCACGCCGATGCAGTCGGTTCCCTGCTCAATGTGCCAGTCCACCAGTTTGCGCAGTGTCGGGTAATCCACGCTGCCGTCTTCATGGAAGGGCGTTGCGAGCGCAACGATGCTGCCGGTGATCATGTTCATAGGAAAACCAAGGGTCAGAATAGGCTGCCGCTGCGGGGCAGTGCGGCCTTAAAGGGATCACGCATTCTACTCAGAGGCTGAGCCGTGAATCCCCTCGTAGGCCCTTGCGCCAATGGCTTTTACCGCCTCAGGCTAAGTGGTGGCGAGGCGCTGTATCGGCCGGGTCCACAGAGATGCCGCGCACCGCTGCCACGCGCTGCACGTAGCGCGCGGGCCAAACGTCCCGGGCCTCCTCAAAACCGTCTTCGTAGGCCACCACGCGCAGGTCCCTGACAGCTTCCAGCAACTCGCCGGGCGCCAGCAGGAACTCCGCTCGAGAGGGCTTGCCGATGCTGGCCTGCCCTCGTGCAAAGGTCTCGTAGATCAGCACGCCACCGGGTGCCACGCTCGCCACCAGCGTGGGCAGCAGGGGCCGCCAGAGGTAGTTGGTCACCACCACCGCACCGAACTGCTGACCTGGCAATGGCCAGGGGCCCTGCTCGATGTCGGCCAGCACGGTGGTGCACTGCTCAGCAGGCAGACCCAGCCCGGCCAAGGCAGAGGCGGAGCGGTCCACGCCGAACACCCGGTGGCCTCGTGCCGCGAACCAAGCCAGGTGCCGTCCTTCCCCGCAAGCCACGTCCAGCACCACGCCCTGAGAGGGCACCAGGTGCGACCAGCGCTGCACCCAGGCCGAGGCTCGGCTGGCGACGGCACCCGGTCCGAGGCAGGCGGGGACGCTCATAGGGTGGTGGCTTTTAAAAACATGCCCACACTTGGTCTGCGACCATGACCAGGAAATCCGGCCGTGTGTAGAGCAAGAGCACCCCCAGGCTGGCCAGCACCACGGCGCCCCAGGCGGTGGCGCGCAGCAAGAGCGTGGTTCGGGTGCTGTTCATGGGGCGCTGGCTCAGGCCGCTGCAGGCTTGAGGCTGCGGTCGATGGGTGCTTCACGCACCGGCAGGTTCACCAGACCCGCAAAGACGCCCAGACCGATGGAGATGTACCAGACGATGTCGTAGCTGCCCGTGCGGTCGTAGAGAAAGCCCCCCAGCCACACGCCCATGAAGGAGCCCAGCTGGTGGCTGAAGAACACGAAGCCGCTGAGCATGGAGAGGTACTTCACACCGAAGATGTGCGCGATTGAGGCGTTGGTCACCGGCACGGTCGAGAGCCACAGCAGGCCCATGGCAGCCGAGAACACGTACACGCTGGTCGGGGTGAGCGGCGCCAGCAGGAACAGGCTGATCGCCAGGGAGCGGGCCAGGTAAATGAAGGCCAGGATCTTCTTCTTGGAGCGGGTCTGGCCCAGCCATCCGGCGTAGTAGGTGCCAAAGACGTTGAACAAACCGATCAGTGCCAGCGCCATGCTGGCCACGCCCGGCTCCATGCCCGCGTCCTTGAGGTAGCTGGGCATGTGAATGGCGATGAACACCACCTGGAAGCCGCACACGAAGTAGCCGGCCGTGAGCAACTGGAAGCTGGGGTAGCGCAAGGCTTCCTTGACCGCCTGCAGCATGGTTTGCTCCGACTGGCCCGAGGCGGCGGGTGCACCCCGGTTTTCGCGCAGGCCGCGCGACAGCGGCAGAATCACCATGCTGGTGGCCGCCAGGATGAACAGGGCCTCCTGCCAGCCAAAGCGGGCGATCAGCCAGCCCTCCGTGGGCACCATCAGGAACTGGCCAAAGGAGCCGGCGGCTGCCGCCACGCCCATGGCCCAGGAGCGCTTGTCGGCCGGGACGTTGCGCCCGATCACGCCGTAGACCACGGCGTAGGTGGTGCCCGCCTGGGCCGCGCCAATCAGGATGCCGGCCGCCAGGGTGAACTGGGGGCCCGTCTCAGCCAGGCCCATGCCCACCAGGCCCACACCGTAGAACAGGGCGCCGCCCATCAGCACCCGCATGGCGCCATAACGGTCGGCCAACATGCCGGCAAAGATGCCGAACAGTCCCCAGGCCAGGTTTTGTACCGCGATCGCGAAGGCAAAGGTTTCGCGGCTCCAGCCCTGGGCCTGCGTGATGGGTTGCAGCCACAAGCCAAAGCCATGGCGGATGCCCATGGAGAGCGAGACGATCAAGGCGCCGCACAGCAGGACCTGCCGCATGGACAGGGTCTGGGGCGGATCGGTGGGCGTGGTCAAAGTCATCCTTGAACTGTAACCATTCGGGACGTGGGTGTTTGTGAGCAGCTGTCCTTTGACGGACAGCCGGTTGACAGCGCGCGCAGTTGGACTGTGTATATATCCAGTGAAATGTCTCGCTCGGTCTACAATCGCCCGTCTTTTCTAGCACCTACCTATGGCAGTTAAACCACCTACGGACTATTCGGAAAGCTCGATCCGCGTGCTCAAGGGGCTCGAGCCCGTCAAGCAGCGCCCGGGCATGTACACCCGCACGGACAACCCGCTACACATCCTCCAGGAGGTGCTGGACAACGCCGCCGACGAAGCCCTGGCCGGGCACGGCAAGAAAATCCGCGTCACGCTGCACGCTGATGGCTCGGTGAGCATCGAAGACGAAGGCCGCGGCATCCCCTTTGGCATGCACCCCGAGGAGAAGGCCCCGGTGATCGAGCTGGTCTTCACCCGCCTGCACGCCGGCGGCAAGTTCGACAAGGGCCAAGGCGGCGCCTACAGCTTCTCCGGCGGCCTGCATGGCGTGGGCGTGAGCGTGACCAACGCCCTGGCCAAGCGGCTGGAGGTCACCAGCTACCGCGAGGGCCAGGTGGCCCGGCTGGTGTTTTCCGGCGGTGATGTGATTGAGCCCCTGCAGGTGCGCAAGGCTGTGGAGGGCGACCGCAAGAGCGGCACCACGGTGCGCGCCTGGCCTGACGCCAAATACTTTGACTCCCCGGCGCTGCCCATGGCGGAACTGGTGCACCTGCTGCGCAGCAAGGCCGTGCTCATGCCCGGCGTGAGCGTCACGCTCACCCAGGAGAAGACCAAGGACACCCAGGCCTGGCTCTACAAGGGCGGCCTGCGCGACTACCTGATGCAGACGCTCAGCGCCGATCCGGTGATCCCCATGTTCGAAGGCGAGGGCTTTGCCGATGCTGCCCATGAGACCTTCGCCGAAGGCGAAGGCGCGCAGTGGTGCGTGGCCTTCACCGAGGACGGCCAGCCCATGCGGGAGAGCTATGTCAATCTGATTCCCACCAGCGCCGGCGGCACGCATGAAAGCGGCCTGCGTGACGGACTCTTTACTGCGGTGAAAAGTTTCATCGACCTGCACTCGCTCTTGCCCAAGGGCGTCAAGCTCTTGCCCGAGGACGTGTTTGCCCGCGCCAGTTACGTGCTCTCGGCCAAGGTGCTGGACCCGCAGTTTCAGGGGCAGGTTAAAGAGCGCCTGAATTCGCGCGATGCCGTGCGCCTGGTCTCGAGCTTTGTGCGCCCCACGCTGGAGCTCTGGCTCAACCAGCATGTGGACTATGGCAAAAAGCTGGCCGAGCTGGCCATCAAGGCCGCGCAAACCCGCCAGCGGGCTGGGCAGAAGGTGGAAAAGCGCAAGGGCTCAGGCGTGGCGGTGCTGCCGGGCAAACTCACCGACTGCGAGAGCCGCGACCTGGCTCAGAACGAGGTGTTCCTGGTCGAGGGCGACTCTGCAGGCGGCAGCGCCAAGATGGGCCGCGACAAAGAAAGCCAGGCTATCCTGCCCCTGCGCGGCAAGGTGCTCAACACTTGGGAGGTCGAGCGCGACCGCCTGTTTGCCAACACCGAGATCCACGACATCTCGGTGGCCATCGGCGTGGACCCGCACGGACCGAACGATCAGCCTGACCTCTCCGGTCTGCGCTACGGCAAGGTCTGCATCCTGTCGGACGCCGACGTGGACGGCTCGCACATCCAGGTGCTGCTGCTCACCCTGTTCTTCCGACATTTCCCCAAGCTCATTGAGTCCGGGCATGTGTATGTGGCTCGTCCGCCCCTGTTCCGTGTGGATGCGCCTGCCCGTGGCAAGAAGCCAGCGACCAAGATGTACGCCCTCGATGAAGGCGAGCTCACGGCCATCCTCGACAAACTGCGCAAGGACGGGCTGAAGGAGGGCGCCTGGAGCATCAGCCGCTTCAAGGGCCTGGGCGAGATGAACGCCGAGCAGCTGTGGGAAACCACGCTCAACCCCGACACCCGGCGCCTCTTGCCCGTACAGCTGGGCAATCAGGACTTCCTGCAAACCGAGACCCTCATCTCCAAGCTCATGGGCAAGGGCGAGGCCGGCGCGCGCCGCGAATTGATGGAACTGCACGGCGACTCCGTGGAACTGGATATCTGAGATGGATTTGTTCACCCCCGACACCACCGCGCCTGCCGAGCCACCGGCCGACCGGGACTCGCTGGCGGCCTATGCCCAGCGCGCCTACCTGGAGTACGCGCTCAGCGTGGTCAAGGGCCGCGCGTTGCCCGATGTCTGCGATGGCCAAAAGCCGGTGCAGCGCCGCATTCTCTACAGCATGTCGCGCATGGGGCTGGGCTTTGGCGGCCCGAATGGCGCCACTGGCGCCAAGCCCGTTAAGAGCGCCCGCGTGGTGGGCGATGTGCTGGGCCGCTTTCACCCGCATGGCGACCAGGCCGCGTATGACGCTTTGGTGCGCATGGCGCAGGATTTTTCGCAGCGTTACCCGCTGATCGACGGCCAGGGCAACTTCGGCTCGCGCGACGGCGACGGTGCGGCGGCCATGCGCTATACCGAGGCGCGCCTGGCCCGTATCACCAGCTTGCTGCTCGACGAGATCGACGAGGGCACGGTGGACTTTGTGCCCAACTACGACGGCTCCACCGAGGAGCCTGGTCGTCTCCCAGCCCGGCTGCCCTTCAATTTGCTCAACGGCGCCAGCGGCATTGCCGTGGGCCTGGCCACCGAGATCCCCAGCCACAACCTGCGGGAGGTGGCTGATGCCTGCGTGGCGCTCATCAAGAACCCCAAGCTCGCGGACGACGAGCTTTTCGCCCTGGTGCCCGGCCCCGACTTCCCGGGCGGCGGCCAGATCATTTCGGCCGCCGCCGACATCGCGGCGGCCTACACCACAGGGCGCGGCTCGCTCAAGGTGCGCGCCGTCTGGAAGATCGAAGACCTCGCGCGGGGCCAGTGGCAGTTGGTGGTCACGGAACTTCCGCCGGGTGTG
>CANGYC010000163.1 GCA_947457975.1 Comamonadaceae bacterium
CAAGTCGCCCAGCAGCACCGGCGAGGCATAGATGTTGTCGACCGGGATGTCGAAGAAGCCCTGGATCTGGTCGGCGTGCAGGTCCATGGTCAGCACACGCGAGACACCCACGGCCTGCAGCATGTTGGCCACCACCTTGGCCGTGATCGGCACGCGGGCTGAGCGGGGGCGGCGGTCTTGGCGGGCATAGCCGAAATAGGGGATGACTGCGGAAATGCGCTCGGCCGAGGCGCGCTTGAGCGCGTCGACCATGATCAGCAGTTCCATCAGGTTGTCGTTGGTTGGGGCGCAGGTGGACTGCACCACAAAGACGTCGCGGGCCCGCACGTTTTGCTGGATTTCCACCGTCACTTCGCCGTCCGAGAAGCGGCCCACCTGGGCGGCACCCAGCGAGGTGCCCAGGTGGCTGGCAATCTCCTGCGCCATGCTGGGATTGGCGTTGCCGGTGAACACCATGAAGTCAGAGTGGGGCACTTGCATGTCGGGACCTGGCGAGGTGGATGACAGAGGTCAACAAAAGGCCCTTGCCCGTGGCTGCATCCAGCGCACGCGGCAAAGGCCGTTGCAGATTTGGCAGGGGAGGAAGGACTCGAACCCTCGCATGCCGGAATCAAAATCCGGTGCCTTGACCAACTTGGCGACTCCCCTACACAGGACACCTGCCATGGAAGGCAGGCGACCCATCATTCTTAGCTCGGAAAACCTGAGGCGGGGAGTTTACCAACCCGCCAGAGGATGACTTTCCAAGTTGCTACACGTTCTCACCAGGAAACCCTCCGGAAGGCCGGGGGCCGTGGTGTTGGGCTCAATCCCCGCAGGAATCGGCGCAAATACCGCGCTGCCCGAACCGGTCATACGGCCTTGCAAACCCTGGGCTCTCAGCCAGGCCAGAGCCTGGGTGATGTCCGGACAGAGCTGTTGGGCCACCGGCTGAAGGTCGTTGCGCCCAAACTCGAACATTTGGCGCGGCTGGTGTGCAGCAAAGCTCAAGATTGTAGCAGGTTCCGAGTCGCGTTTGAGCTCTGGCGAGCCGAAGATGGCTGGCGTGGGCAGGCCTGCGGCGGGCTTGACGACGAGGAAACGTCCGGCCGGCAAAGTGATCGGCGTGAGCTGCTCGCCCACGCCCTCCACCCAGGCATGGCCACCCGAGAGGAAGAAGGGCACATCGGCACCCAGCCGCAGGGCCAGGGCCTGCAGTTCGGGCCGGGGAAGGTTCACCTGCCACAGGCGCTGAAGGGCCAGCAGGCAGGCGGCGGCATCCGAGGAGCCGCCGCCCATGCCCGCCTGGGACGGAATGTTCTTTTCCAGGTGGATATGCACGCCCAGCGGCGTGCCGGTGGCCGCTTGCAGGGCGCGTGCAGCGCGCACGCAAAGGTCATCAGCCGGCAGCGGTTCGCCGCTGGTCTCGCTGCGGCTGATCACACCATCGCGGCGCAGCTCGAAGTGCAGGCGGTCGCACCAGTCGATCAGCATGAACACCGACTGCAGCAGGTGGTAGCCATCAGCGCGCCGCCCGGTCACATGCAGGAAGAGGTTCAGCTTGGCCGGGGCCAGGATGTCGTGCAGGCGGGTCATGGCGGCGGGCCTATGGCCTATTGGTCGATCAGCAAGCGCAGTTCCACCTGCGGCGCGGGGCTGAGGCGTCGTGCCGACAGCCGCCCCTGGCTCTGCTGTGCCAGATCAGCTTCCCAGCCAGCCACCGGGGTGGAGATGCCCCGCAACCAGTCAAAGAGTGCAGCCAGCGGCAGGGCGGCGCCCGTCAGGTCTTCGAGGAGCGACTCCATCGAGTCAAAGCGCCTGCTCTTTGAACCGGCGTCCAGCAGAGCCTGACCAGGCTCCCAGCGCGCCTGTGCCAGGCTGATGCCAAGCGGCGAGGTCAGCAAGAGCTCGCCCTTCAGGGCATTGCCGCTGAGCTCGAACCCTGTGGAGAAGGACTGTGGCGAAGGACCGCGGACCGCCAGACTCAGCCGACCGCTCCAGCGCTCGGAGGTGGTGATGGGGGGGCGCAGCGGCGCACAGCCGGCAGCCAGAAGCCCCAGGCTGGCCGCCAGCAGGCGGCGGCGGTCAGGCAGATGCGGCATGGCCCAGTGGCTCAAGGCTTGGCCTGCAGCAGGCGCTTGATCGTCTCCAGCAGGGTCTCGTTCTCGGGGTTGAGTTCCATGCCTTCGCGCCAGAGTTGTCGAGCCCGGTCGCGCTGGTCCAGGCTCCAGAGGATTTCGCCGAAGTGCGCGGCGATCTCGGCGTCGGGCTTGGCCCGGTAGGCGATCTCGATCACCCGCAAGGCTTCTTGCTTGTTGCCCAGGCGGAACTCCACCCAGGCCAGGCTGTCCTGGATGTAGGGGTCGCTCGGGGCGAACTCCAGGGCTTTCTGGATCAACTGCTTGGCCTCGGGCAGGCGCAGGCCGCGGTCTGCCAGGGAATAACCCAGGGCGTTGTACGCAGCTGCGTTATCCGGTTTGAGCTGGATCGCGCGCCGCAGCAGCTGCTCCATCTGCTCGAGGCGGCCGAGCTTTTCGGCCATCATGGCCTGCTCGTAAATCACGTCGGTGTCTTGCGGCGCAGCCGCGGCGGCCCGGGTGAGCAGCTCCAGGGCCGGCTCGAATTGTTTGAACTCGCGCAGCAGGTTGACCTCTGCGAGCAGCTTCAGGCGTGCATCACCGGCCTCTTGTTCGGGCAGCTTGCGAATCAGCTCGCGTGCTTCCTGCATCTTGCCTTGGCGCGCCAGCAGGGAGGCCCGGCGGCTTTGAGTCTGCACCAGCAAGTCCCGGTTGCTGACCAAGGCTACCCAGCGCTCGGCCTCGGCGAGGTCGCCGCGCTTTTCAGCCACCTGCGCGAGCATCAGCTGGGCCTGCGCCATGCCGCGGCTGTTGCCGCTGGCCCTGGGCTGGCTGAGGGCCAGGTAGCGTTTGAGCGAGGTCTCGGCCTGCGCCAGGTGCGGTGATTCGGCCTGCAGCAAGCCCAGCAGCAGCCAGCCGTCGGGGAAGTCGGGGTGCTCGCGGGTGAGCAGCTCGAGCTGGGCTTGACTGTCTCGCTGACGCTGTAGATCTAGCAGGCTGCGGGCATAGCCGAGTCGAACCTGTGGCGCAGGAGGCGTGGCGCTTTCGAGGTAGCGCTTGACCATGAGCTCGGCCTGCGGCCGGCTCTTGTCCATGAGGTCTACCGCCATGATGGCGGCCGGCACATGCGAGGCCTGCACCCGCTGGGCGCGCTCCACTGCCTCGAGGGCGCCCGTTACATCGGAGGCGGTGGCGCGCAGGCGGGCCACCGCCGCCCAGGCCGAGGGCGCGGTCCGCGCCTGGGCCAGGGCCGGTGCCAGCGCCTGCTCCACCACGCTGGCCGCCAGCTTGCGCTCACTGGCGCGGCCGTAGAGGGCGGGCAACACGTCCAGCAGCTCGGCGCGTCCTGCCTCGGGGGTGAGCTCCACCAGGGTCTTGAGCGGCTCGGCTGTCTCGCTCACGCGGTTCATGGCCACCAGGATCTGCAGCACGTAGCGGTTGGCTTCCAGCGAGCGGGGCTGGGCCTGTCGCCAGCTGCGTGCCACCTGCAGGGCGGTGTCGCCAGCACGTGCACCCAGGGCCAGGTCCGCAGCACGTTGGTAGAGCTGCGCATCGCCGCTCTTGCGCGCGGCATCCAGCAAGAGCGAGACGGCCGCGCCCAGGTCGCCCCGTGCAGCGCTCATCTCGGCCACCAGGATCTGGTAGAACATTTGCGCACTGAACGAGGCGTTGCTGCGCGCCTCCCGGGTCGAGGTCGCCGGGGCGGTCTGGGCCTGCAGCGCAGGTGCAGCCAGCCCCAGACCGAGCAGGGCGCAGATCAGCGTGGTTTTCATCAGGTCATGATAATGGAAGGCTCTTCTTTGCGGGTCCCCTGGGAGAAGCGGTCCGCTTTTGTCCGACGCCCTGCCTCACGCTGCCTTGCCGCCCCATGCCTGAACTTCCAGAAGTCGAGGTCACCCGCCTGAGTTTTGCCGATCGCATCGCCGGCGCACAGATTCAGGCCGTCCGCCTGGGCAAGCCCCTGCGCTGGCCCTTGGGCTGCAACCCGCAGGGCCTGGTGGGGCACCGCATTGAGGCCGTGCGCCGGCGCGGCAAGTACCTGCTGATCGACCTGGCGCCCCAGGGCCTGTTGCTGATGCACCTGGGCATGTCGGGCAGCGTGGTCTTCGATGACTTTTTGCCGCCGCCCGGCCGCCACGACCACTTTGAGCTGCAGACCAGCCACGGCACCCTGCGCCTGAACGATCCCCGCCGCTTTGGCGCCGTGGTCTACGCCACCCACGAGGACGATGCGGTGGCCCGCAAGCTGCTTGGCCGACTGGGGGTGGAGCCGCTCGGTGAAGGCTTTGATCTGGCGGACTTCCAGCGCGCGCTCAAGGCGCGCCAGACCGCCATCAAGCAGGTGCTGCTGGCCGGGGAGGTGGTGGTGGGCGTGGGCAACATCTATGCCTCCGAGGCGCTCTTCATGGCCGGCATCCGGCCCACCGTGCGCGCCTGCCAGATCAGCCGCGCCCGCGCCGCGCGCCTGCATGCCGCCATCCGCGAGGTACTGGCCGAGGCCGTGCGACAGGGCGGCAGCACGCTGCGTGATTTCTCCAACGCGCTGGGCGAGACCGGCCACTTCCAGTTGGGCGCGCAGGTCTATGACCGCCAGGGCCTGCCTTGCCGGGTGTGCGAGGCGCCGATCAAGCGCGTGGTGCAGCAGCAGCGCTCGACCTACTACTGCCCACGTTGCCAGACCTTCTAGCCGTGCGCTCGCCTTCCCCCCAGCTTCCTGCACGCATCGCAGACGAATTTGCGGCGCGCCTGGTGCACTGGCAGCGTGCGCATGGCCGCAGCCACTTGCCCTGGCAGCACACCCGTGACCCCTACCGTGTGTGGTTGTCCGAAATCATGCTGCAGCAGACGCAGGTCAGTACTGTGCTGGGCTACTACGCCCGATTTCTGGAGCGCTTTCCCACTGTGGCCGAACTGGCCGCAGCCGAGCTCGACGAGGTGCTGGGCCTGTGGAGCGGGCTGGGTTACTACAGCCGCGCGCGGAACCTGTATCGCTGTGCGCGCCAGGTAGTGGAGGTCCATGGCGGGGCCTTTCCGGGCACCGCCGAGCTGCTGGCCAGCTTGCCCGGGATTGGCCCGTCCACGGCGGCAGCGATTGCGTCTTTTTGCTTCGGCGAGCGCGTCGCCATCCTCGATGGCAATGTCAAGCGCGTGCTCACGCGCGTACTCGGCTTCGGCTCTGACCTGGCGCAGACAGCTCATGCGCGTGAGCTGCTGGCCTGTGCCCAGGCCCTGGTGCCCGCGCAGGCAGGCGATATGCCGGCCTACACCCAGGGATTGATGGACCTGGGCGCTACGGTCTGCACCCAGCGCAAGCCCCAATGCCTGCTCTGCCCCATGCAGGCTCTGTGTATGGCGCGGCAGGAAGGGGAGCCCGAACGCTACCCGGTCAAGAGCCGCCGACTCAAGCGCTCAAGCCAGACCTTGTGGTTGCTTTGGGCCGTGCGCGGCGACGGTGCGGTGTGGCTGGAGCGCCGGCCCGAGCAGGGCATCTGGGGCGGCCTGTACTGCCTGCCTGTCTTCGAGGAAGAACCGGCGCTGGCGAAGCACCTTGCCCCGCGGCAGAGGTCCCAGGCCCAGGTGCTTGAGCCTTTTCTCCATGTGCTCACCCACCGCGACCTGCACCTGCATCCGGTGCACCTGGCCTGGTCGGCCTCGGGTCCCGC
>CANGYC010000164.1 GCA_947457975.1 Comamonadaceae bacterium
AGGGCCGCATCCACACCAGCGCCTGCACGGTGGCGGTGCTGCCCGAGCCCGACGAGGCCCAGGCGGTGCAGATCAACCCGTCTGAGCTGCGCATCGACACCTTCCGAGCCAGCGGGGCGGGCGGCCAGCACATCAACAAAACCGATTCGGCCGTGCGCATCACGCACCTGCCCACCGGCATCGTGGCCGAATGCCAGGACGACCGCAGCCAGCACCGCAACAAGGCCAAGGCACTGCAGGTGCTGGCCGCCCGCATCCAGGAAAAAGACCGCAGCGAACGTGCCGCCAAGGACGCAGCCCTGCGCAAAGGCCTGATCGGCAGTGGCGACCGCAGCGACCGCATCCGCACCTACAACTTTCCGCAGGGCCGCCTGACCGACCACCGCATCAACCTCACGCTCTACAAACTCAGCCACATCATGGAAGGCGAGCTGGGCGACGTGGTCACGGCCTTGCTGGTGGCGCGCGGCGCTGAGCAGCTGGCCGATCTCGAAAGCCAGGGCGCATGAGCCTGGCCGACGCCTTGGCGCAGGCGCGCCACATGGGCCTGGACGCATTGGATGCGCAACTGCTGCTCCTGCACCTGCTGGGGCGCACGGATGACCGCGCCTGGCTGCGCGCGCACGACACCGATGCACTCCCACCCGGCGTGGCCCCAGCATGGCAAGAGCTGTGCCGACGTCGGCTGGCCGGCGAACCCGTGGCTTACCTGGTGGGTCGCAAGGAATTCTTTGGCCTCCCGCTGGCTGTCGATGCGCGCGTGCTGGTGCCCCGGCCGGACACCGAGACCCTGGTGGAATGGGCGCTCGAGCTGCATGGCCCGGCGCCCCTGAAGGTGGTTGATCTGGGCACTGGCAGCGGCGCCATCGCCCTGGCCCTCCAGCATGCACGCCCGGCCTGGGAGGTGTGGGCGGTCGACGCCAGTGCGCAAGCCCTGACGGTGGCCAGGACCAATGCCACACAACTGGCCCTGCCCGTCCGTTTCCATCAGGGCGATTGGCTGAGCACCCTGCCCGGCCCCTTTGACTTGATCGTCAGCAACCCGCCCTACATCGCTGAGGACGATGGCCACTTGCCTGCGCTGCGCCATGAGCCGCAGAGCGCGCTTGTCTCAGGCAGGGACGGGCTCGATGACCTGCGCAAGATCATCGGGCAGGCCACCACCCGGCTCGTGCCCGGCGGCTGGCTGCTGCTCGAGCATGGGCACAACCAATCGGCCTCGGTGCAAACCCTGCTCCAGGCGGCGGGCTGGACTGAGGTAGGCAGCCGCCAGGACCTGGCGGGCATCGTCCGCTGCACCGGCGCTCGCCTGCCCAGCCCCATGAACAGCAAGCCCTTGACCCAAGGCCGATAATTGGTGCATCTCCGTTGAAAGACCCTAGACCATGAACGATACCCAAGAGCGCATCGACCAGATCGTCAAATCCAGCGAGGTAGTGCTTTTCATGAAAGGCACCGCCCAGTTCCCCATGTGCGGCTTTTCGGGCCGCGCCATCCAGATCCTCAAGGCCTGCGGCGTGGCCAAGCCCGCCACGGTCAATGTGCTGGAAGATGAGGCCGTGCGCCAAGGCATCAAGGAATACAGCCAGTGGCCGACCATTCCTCAGCTCTACATCAAGGGCGAGTTCGTGGGTGGCTCGGACATCATGATGGAGATGTACGAAAACGGCGAGCTCCAGCAGCTGCTTGGCAACCCGCCCGCCTGAACTAACGCCCGATCGGGCGCTTTGAACACAAGCCGCGCAGGGCCTCAAGGCCAGCGCGGCTTTTTGACGTGGGCAACTCAGTCGGTATAGCCGGTGCAGGCGCCCGCATTGGGGCGGCCCTTGCATTCGCGCCGCAAGCGGGCCTGGCGTTCGGCGGTGGTCTCACCCGATCCCCCCGCTGCATTCGCCCGAGGTGCAGCCGCCTGCTTTGGCGACTTCTTGGGTTCTTTCTTGGCCGCTCCGGCATCGGCCGCAGGCGTGTCCGCCCGCTCGGCCGCATGGACAGGTGCAGCCATAAAACCTGCCACTTGGATCAGGACGATGAGCAGGAGCAGGCGTCTCATCGGGCACTTACTGAAGCCGGGGGTCGCCGAAAGCCTGGTCTTCAGGCGGGGCTTCGGCAGGAACACGGAAGCCCTCACTGGCCCAGGCCCCGAAGTCGACGTTCTTGCAGCGCGCGCAGCAAAAAGGACGAAAAGAGTTTTCCGGACCGTAGACGCTGGGGCCCCCACAGGCAGGGCAATTCACAAGGCGGGAGGTGTGAGAGGCAGAACTCATGATGCTCGTGCCCGGCCGCTGCATGCGCAGCACTCAGGCGCAGTAGGTGAGCTCGAATTGTGCGTCTTCGCTCACCGATTGCAAGCGTTGCGCCTCGGTGAAGCGGACGAAGCGCACCGACACCATCAGGCGATTGGCGCTGATCTCCGGAATAAGCCCGAGCTGCGGATCGATGCGCAGACGCAGCAGCTGAAAGCTGCGCCCCTGGGGCAGGCTCTGCTGGAAATGCCCGCCGCTGCCCATGACTTTCTGGGGCGACCCCGCATCGCGCACGAGCTTGAGCAGGATGTCCGTGGCCTCGGCCAGGGGCAAGAGGCTGGCCATCCAGCCGTGCAGGTCGGCACGGCGGCGGTCGGCATCAAAGTGCTGCCAGGCGTGATAGGCCGGCAGGTCGAATTCGCAGGTGCCCCCGGGGATGCTGGCGCGGCTGCGCACACCCATGAGCCACTCAATCTCGGTCAGGGGCAGACCCGTCTTGCCGTGCAACTCGTTGAGGGCTGCAAAGCGGGCATCCAACTGGCCGATCACCTGGTCCAGGGCCGCCTCGGAAATCGCGGGATTGCCCCGGTAGCTGTTAAGGAGGTGTTTTTGCTTTTCGAGGTCCTTGAGGACGTCGGTCTTGAGCTCCGCGCGACCAGCGACCTCCATGACCTCGAAGATGGTGGTGATCGCGTAATGATGATCGGTGGCGCTGCTGCGCGCGGCCAGCTCGCCCAAGCGGGCGAAAAGGTGCTCCAGTCGCAGATACGTGCGGATGCGTTCGTTGAATGGATACTCGTAAAGGATCACGGCGTTGTCTTTTTTTAAACCGCTAGAGAGGCCAAAGCCAGCGCATCATAGCCCGAAGCATTCCCAGGCCTGGGCCACCAGAGCGTCGAGTTCTTCGAGTCCCACTGCCTGGTTGCACAAACAGACATCGGCCGCGGCCAGCCGCATGGATCGGCTGGCCTGGCTGGCGATGACCTTCTCGACGGACTCCCGGCTCCAGCCGCTGCGCTGCATGACGCGCTGCACCTGTTGCTCCGCACTGCAATCGACCACCAGCACGGCGTCAAGCTGCGAGCGCCAGCGGCCCGACTCGACGAGCAGGGGCACATCAAACACCACGCAGGCCACACCGCTGCGTTGAGCCTGTGCCGTGCGCAAGGCCGTCTCCTGGGTAACCAGAGGATGGATGATGGCCTCCAGCCTGGCACGGGCCGCCGGTTCGCTGAACACCAGTTGCCGCATGGCGTCTCGGTCCAGGGCGCCGTCCCGCGCCAAGAAGGAGGGACCGAAGGCGCTGGCAATGGCCGGCATGGCCGCCCCGCCGGGTTGGGTGAGGCTGCGTGAAATCGCATCGGCATCCACAACGGCGGCGCCACGCCGGGCCAGCATGGCCGCGACGGTACTTTTGCCGCTGCCGATGCCCCCGGTCAAGCCCAGGCGCCAGGGTGAGTGGTGGTTCATCATGAAGAAGCCATCATAGGTAGGGCCACCAGTAGCCCGGGCCCAGCAGCATCGCCAGAAATCCGGCCAGGGCCAGGAAAGGTCCGAAGGGCATGGGCTGGCCGGCCTGCAGGCGACCCAGGCCACGCAGGCTCAGACCGACGGCCGCCCCGGCGAAAGAGGCCACGAGCACCACGGGCAACAAGGCGGCCCAACCGAACCAGGCGCCCAGGGCGGCCAGCAGCTTGAAGTCGCCATGACCCATGCCCTCCTGACCGGTCACCCCCTTGAAAAGATGGTAGACCAGCCACAGGCAGAGGTAGCCCCCTGCTGCCCCCCACACTGCATC
Source organism: Comamonadaceae bacterium (assembly GCA_947457975.1). Classification (GTDB taxonomy): domain Bacteria; phylum Pseudomonadota; class Gammaproteobacteria; order Burkholderiales; family Burkholderiaceae_C; genus Polaromonas. Next base: position 4,042 of record CANGYC010000164.1, read on the forward strand.
GTGCAGGCCGGTCCAAGGGTTCCAGCCCAGAGCAGCAGCCACCAGGCCGCCCCACAACAGAGGCAAGGTGATCTCGTCGGGCAGCAGTTGGGTGTCCCAATCGATGCACGCCAGCGTCAGCAAGCTGCCGGTGAAACCACACCAAAGCCAGCCTGCAGGGGTGAACCCCCAGCGCCAAAAACACCAGGCAAAAAGCCCGGCCGTGGCCAGCTCGACCGCGGGGTAACGCCAGCTGATGGCAGCGCTGCAGGCCGCACAGCGCCCGCGCAGGAGAACGAAACTCAGCAGGGGGATGTTCTCGTGCCAGGCCAGCGCATGGCCACACGAGGGGCAATGCGAGCCGGGTCGGGCCAGGTGGTAAGGATGTGCGTGCACCCCTTCGGCCGGCAAGGCCTGTGATGCTGGGCCGCCGTCTTGCTGCTGCGCTTGCCATTGAGCCACGTCCTGCGCCCATTGCCGCTCCATCATGCGCGGCAGGCGGTGGATCACCACGTTGAGAAAACTACCCACGATCAGGCCCAGCCCCAGACCCATTGCAATCAAGAGCGTCGAGCTCGACATCAGGTGATCTGCCCCATTTGGAAAATGGGCAGGTACAGCGCGACCACCAGGCCGCCGATCACCACACCCAGCAGCAAGATGATGGCGGGCTCCAGCAGGCTGGATAAGCGGCTGACGCGCTCATCGACTTCGCGTTCATGGAACTCGGCCACCTTGGCGAGCATGCCCTCGAGCGCGCCGGACTCCTCACCGATGGCGCACATCTGCAGCACCATGGGTGAAAAAAGCCCGGTGTCGGCCATGGCCACATGCAAGCTGCTGCCCCGGGACAGTTCTTCGCGCAGGCGCCCGCAGGCATCAGCGTACAGGTACGGGCCAGCCGCTCCCCGGACTGCCGACATGGCATCGACCAGCGGCAGGCCGGCCGCCAGCAGCCCTGAGAGGGTGCGGCTCCACCGCGCCACGGCCGCTTCATGCATCAAGGAGCCCAACTGCGGCAGGCTCAGCAGAACACCCTCGATGCGACGGCGAAACGGCTCGCTATGTCGCCAGCGCTGAACACCGGCCAGCAGCAGCGCCAGACCCAAGATCAGCCAGACAGGCCCCTGCTCGGCCAGGCCACGGCTGATGGCCATGACCAAGCGCGTGGGCGCTGGAAGTTGCGAGCCGAACGAGGCAAAAACCCCTTCGAACGACGGCACCACCGCCACCATGACCACGGCCACGACGAGCACCGCCACGCCCAACACCAAGGCCGGATAGGCCAGCGCTGATCGCACCTTCGATTGCAAGGCTTGGGATTTTTCAAGGTCGGTGGCCATGCGCGCGAGCAAGGCATCGAGCTGGCCCGAGGCTTCGCCGGCCTCTACGAGATGGGCGTACAGCGGGGGGAAAGCGCGGGGGTGCTTGCGCAAGGCCGTGCTCAGGGCCAGGCCCGCCTCCAGATCGGCATGCAGCTGGTCCACCAGTGCGGACATGCCCGTGTGGCGCAGCCCCTGGCGGATGACCTGCAGGCTCTGCAACAGTGCAATGCCCGCCCCGAGCAAAGTGGCCAGTTGTCGCGTGAACAGCACCACGTCCCGGGACTGCACGGCCCGCCGCCG
>CANGYC010000165.1 GCA_947457975.1 Comamonadaceae bacterium
ATGAGCTACGGCGACGGCGCCGTGATGGGCGTGCCCGCGCACGACGAGCGTGACTTTGCATTTGCGCTCAAGTACCAGCTGCCCATTCAGCAGGTGGTGTCTGTCCAAGGCCAGACCTTCGATGCGTCGACCTGGCAGGATTGGTACGGCGACAAGCAGCAGGGCGTGTGCATCCACTCCGGCGAGCTCGATGGCCTGAACCAGAAGGCTGCTGTGCACAAGGTGGCCGAACAGCTTGCAGCCCGCGGCCTCGGCGAGAAGAAGACCACCTGGCGCCTGCGCGACTGGGGCATCTCGCGCCAGCGCTACTGGGGCACGCCAATCCCCATCATCCATTGCGAGGCGCACGGGGCCGTGCCCGTGCCTGAAAAAGACCTGCCCGTGGTGCTGCCGCAAGACTGCATTCCCGACGGCTCAGGCAACCCGCTGCACAAACACGAAGGCTTTCATGCCGGCGTCACTTGCCCGGTGTGCGGCCAGCCCGCGCGCCGCGAGACCGACACCATGGACACCTTCGTGGACTCGTCCTGGTACTTCATGCGCTATTGCGACCCGACGAACGCCGAGCAGATGGTCGCAGGCGGGGCCGACTACTGGATGCCCATGGACCAGTACATCGGCGGCATCGAGCACGCCATCCTGCACCTGCTGTATGCACGCTTCTGGACCAAGGTCATGCGCGACCTGGGCCTGGTCAAAGTCGACGAGCCCTTCAGCAAGCTGCTCACCCAGGGGATGGTGCTCAACCACATTTACTCGCGCCGTACGGCCAAGGGTGGCAAGGACTATTTCTGGCCGCAGGATGTGGAGCATGTGTTCGACGAGGCCGGCAAGGTCATCGGCGCACGGCTGATCAAGGCCGCAGTCAGCGGCGACGGCGAGCTGCCCGTGGGCACGCCCATCGACTACGAGGGCGTGGGCACCATGTCCAAGTCCAAGAACAACGGCGTGGACCCGCAGGACCTGATCGAAAAATACGGCGCCGACACGGCGCGCCTGTACACCATGTTCACCGCGCCGCCCGAGGCCACGCTGGAGTGGAACGACGCGGCGGTAGAAGGCAGCTACCGTTTCTTAAAGCGCGTGTGGGGCTTTGCCCACAAGCACGCCGAGGCCTTGCGCGCCGCCACCGCGCGCGACCTGAGTCAGGCGGCTGTGCGCGCCGAAGGCAAAAAACTGCGCCGTGAGATGCACCTGCTGGTCAAGCAGGTCAGCTACGACTACGAGCGCATGCAATACAACACCGTGGTCTCGGGTTGCATGAAGCTGCTCAATGCGCTGGAGGACTTTGCCTTTGACGGCAGCGACGGCGACGCCGCCCTGCGCTGCGAAGGGCTCTCGCTGCTGGCGCGCATGCTCTACCCGGCCTGCCCGCACATCGCCCACGCGCTGTGGACCGATCTGGGCTATGCCGCCGCCGCGGGCAGCCTGCTCGACGCGCCCTGGCCCCAGGTGGACGAGGCGGCCTTGCAGCAAGACGAGATCGAGCTCATGCTGCAAGTCAATGGCAAGCTGCGCGGCGCCATCACCGTACCGGCCGGCGCCGACAAAGCCGCCATCGAGGCCGCGGCGCTGGCCAGTGAGGCCTTCGTCAAGCAGGCGCAGGGCGCCCCGGCCAAGAAGGTCATCGTGGTGCCCGGCCGGCTGGTCAACGTGGTGATCTGAAGCCACACTCACCGGGAGCCCCGCATGAACCTGCCCCTCCTCCTCAACCGGCGCTCGGCCCTGGGCCTGGCCGCTGCGGTGGCCCTGCCGGGCTGCGGCTTTGCCCTGCGCAAGCCGCCGAACTACCCCTTCCAGACCATCTACCTGGCCATGGCACCCCGCTCGGAGCTGCGGGCCGTGGTGCGCCGCTCGCTGGAATTCAACTCCAAGCTGCGGGTGCTGGGCGAGACCGAGGACATGCAGACCGCCGACGTCATTCTGGAGGTGCCGGGCGAGCTGCGTGAGAAGGTGGTGATGGGCCTCAACGCCGCAGGACAGGTGCGTGAGTTCACCCTGCGCACGCGCCTGCGCTTTCGTCTGCGCACGCCGCAGGGGCGCGAACTGATCCCGCAAACCGAGCTGCTGGCCGAGCGGGAGATCGGCTTTGCAGAAACAGCCGCCCTGGCCAAGGCCGAGGAGGAGGCGCTGCTCTACCGCGACATGCAGCAAGACCTGCTGCAGCAGATGCTGCGCCGCCTGGCCGCCGTGCGCGATCTCAGCGGCGCCGAGCAGCTCCCCACGCGCTGAAGGCCAGCCCGAACGACCTTCCTACAATCGCGCCATGCAACTGGCCCTGCCCCAACTCGGCGCACACCTGCAGCGCGGCCTGCGCTCGCTGTACGTGCTGCATGGCGACGAGCCGCTGCTGGTGCAGGAAGCGGCCGACACCCTGCGAGCCGCCGCGCGCGCGCAAGGCTTTACCGAGCGCAGCGTGCACACGGCGCAGGGCGCCCACTTCGACTGGAGCGCCGTGCTGGCCGCCGCCGGCTCCCTGAGCCTGTTTGCCGACAAGCAGATCCTGGAGCTGCGCATTCCCACCGGCAAGCCGGGCAAGGACGGCAGTGCCGCGCTGCAGCAGTTGGTTGAGGGCCTGCAAGGCAACGACGCCACGCTGGTGCTGGTGATGCTGCCCCGCCTGGACAAGCAGACCCGCAGCGGGGCCTGGTTCGCCGCCCTGGAGGGCGGGGGCGTGAGCATCCAGCTCGACCCCATCGACCGCAGCGCACTGCCCAGCTGGATCGCCCAGCGCCTGGCGCAGCAAGGCCAGCGGGTAGCCGCTGGCGAGGAGGGGCAACATACGCTGGCCTTTTTTGCCGACCGGGTAGAAGGCAACCTGCTGGCGGCGCACCAGGAAATCCAGAAGCTGGGCCTGCTGTACCCGGCCGGCGAGCTGAGCCTGGCCCAGGTGGAGGCCGCCGTGCTGAACGTGGCGCGCTACGACGTCTTCAAGCTCTCTGAAGCGGTGCTGGCCGGCCAGGCCCTGCGGGTGCAGCGCATGATCGATGGCCTGAAGGCCGAGGGCGAATCCGAGGTGCTGGTGCACTGGGCCCTGGCCGAAGACATCCGCAGCTTGAAGCGCGTCAAGGATGCCGTGGCCGAAGGCCGGCCCCTGCCCATGGCCCTGCGCGAGAACCGCATCTGGGGCCTCAAGGAGCGCCTCTATGAACGGGTGCTGCCGCACCTGGCCCTGGCCTCGCTGGCCCACCTGCTGGAGGCGGCGCACAAGGTCGATGGCATCGTCAAGGGCCTCAAGCAACCCGACTGGCCGGCCGATGGCTGGCAGGCCCTGCAGCGCCTGGCCCAGCAGCTGTGCGAGCAATGCGCGCAGGCGACTGGGACGCGCGCCCTACGCACCTGAACGCCTGGCCTGGGCGGACCATCCCCGCCCTGGGGCTGCGTGCGAAAATCAGTCCATGAACGCACCCGACCAGGCCTCCACCCTCGGCGCCGCCTCGCTGCATGAATTGATGAACCGGCTCGGCGCCCAGGCCAAAGCGGCCAGCGCTGGCATGGCCAGGGCCTCGACCGCCGCCAAGAACCAGGCCCTCCTGGGTCTGGCCGCTGCCCTGCGGGCTCAGGTGCCGGCCCTCCTGACGGCCAACGCGCGCGATGTGGAGCGGGCAGCCGCTTCGGGCCTGGCGGGCCCCTTGCTGGACAGGCTCAAGCTCAGCCCCCAGATCCTCGACACCGTGGCCCTGGGCTGCGAGCAGCTGGCCGCCATGCCCGATGTCATCGGCGAGATCCTGGGTATGAAGCAGCAGCCCAGCGGCATCCGCGTGGGTCAGATGCGCGTGCCCATTGGCGTCTTCGGCATGATTTACGAGAGCCGGCCGAACGTGACCATCGAGGCCGCCTCGCTGGCCATCAAGAGCGGCAACGCCTGCATCCTGCGCGGGGGCTCCGAAGCCATCGAATCGAACACCGCGCTGGCGGCACTGGTGCAGCAGGCCCTGCAGGCCGCCGGCCTGCCTGGTCAGGCCGTGCAGCTGGTGCCCACCACCGACCGCGAGGCCGTGGGTCTGCTCATTGCCATGCCCGAGTTCGTGGACGTGATCATCCCCCGCGGCGGCAAGGGCCTGATCGAGCGCATCAGCGCGGGCGCCAAGGTGCCCGTCATCAAGCACCTCGACGGCAACTGCCATGTGTATGTGGACGAGCCCTGCGACATCGCCATGGCGGTCAAGGTGGCCGACAACGCCAAGACCCAGAAATACAGCCCCTGCAATGCCGCCGAAGGTCTGCTGGTGGCGCGTGGCGTGGCGGCCGAGTTCCTGCCCCGCATCGGCGCCATTTATGCCGCCAAGGGCGTGGAGATGCGCTGCGACGCCGAGGCCCGCGACATCCTCTCTACAGTGCCCGACGCCCAGCTGGCCGAGGCCACGGAGCAGGACTGGTTCGAAGAGTACTTGGCCCCCATCATCAGCATCAAAGTAGTGGCCGACCTGGACGAGGCAATTGCCCACATCAACCGCTATTCCAGCCACCACACCGACGCCATCATTACCCGCGACCACGTGCATGCCCAGCGTTTCCTGCGCGAGGTGGATTCGGCCAGCGTGATGGTCAATGCCAGCACGCGCTTTGCTGACGGCTTCGAGTTCGGCCTGGGTGCGGAAATCGGCATCTCCACCGACAAGTTCCATGCCCGTGGCCCAGTAGGTATCGAAGGGCTGACTTCGCTGAAGTTCGTGGTGCTGGGCGAGGGCGACATCCGCACCTGAGCACCTCGGGACCTGCCCGAGGTGGACTGACTGATCTGTTCCAATAAAAACCCTATTTCACGGAAAGCGGCCGCATGGTTCCTCATCTGATCACCGCCCTGAACGGCCCCATCAATGAACTCGAGCAGCGCGTGCTGGACTCCACGCCCGCCATCGAACGCTGGTTCCGCCTGGAGTGGATGGAGCACACCCCGCCCTTCTATTGCTCGGTGGACATCCGCAATGCCGGGTTCAAACTCGCGCCGGTAGACACCAACCTCTTTCCTGGCGGCTGGAACAACCTCACCCCCGAGATGCTGCCGCTGGCGGTGCAGGCGGCCATGGCCGCCATCGAGAAGATCTGTCCCGAGGCGCGCAACCTGCTGGTGGTGCCGGAGAACCACACACGCAACACCTTCTACCTGTCGAACGTGCTGCAGCTCAAGCGCATCTTCCACCAGACTGGCCTGAACGTGCGCTTCGGCTCGCTGAGCTCCGACATCAAGGAGCCCACCACCTTCGACCTCCCCACGGGCGAGTCCATCACCATCGAGCCGCTGATCCGCAGCGAGCGCAGGCTGGGCCTCAAGGACTTCGATCCCTGCACCATCCTGCTCAACAACGACCTGTCAGCGGGCGTCCCCGGCATCCTGGAAGACCTGCACGAGCAGTTCCTGCTGCCGCCGCTGCATGCGGGCTGGTCGGTGCGGCGCAAGTCGCGCCACTTCCAGGCCTACGAGGAGGTGGCCAAGCGCTTTGCCAAGCTACTGGGCATCGATCCCTGGTTGATCAACCCGATGTATTCCACCTGCGGCGAGGTCATCACCCTCGACCCCGTGGTGCGCACCAAGCACCGTTTGGGCCTGAAGGACTTCGACCCCTGCACCATCCTCCTCAATAACGACCTGTCGGCGGGCGCCCCCGGCATCCTGGAGGACCTGCA
>CANGYC010000166.1 GCA_947457975.1 Comamonadaceae bacterium
TTTCATCGAGGACACGGCCAACACCGCGCCCATCGAGGCCGCCATGCAGGCCGGCCTTCGCGATGTGGTCAAGGACATCCTCGATGGCCTCACCCCGCGGGAAGCCAAGGTGCTGCGCATGCGGTTTGGCATCGAGATGTCCACCGACCACACGCTCGAGGAAGTGGGCAAGCAGTTTGACGTGACGCGCGAGCGCATCCGTCAGATCGAGGCCAAGGCCCTGCGCAAGCTCAAGCACCCCAGCCGCAGCGACAAGCTGCGCAGCTTCATCGACACGCTGTAACGCTCACACGCGTCAGCCACTTCAGCCCGCGCGCCGCCCAGGCCGCGGGCTTTTTCATGGGCGCTCAGGCTTTGTCCAGGCCCAGCAGACGAACGGCATTGCCCTTGAGGATGCCCGGCATCACCTCGGGCTTGAAGCCCGCCACCTCAAAGTCTTTCATCCAGCGCTCGGGGGTGATCAAGGGGTAATCGCTGCCAAACAACACCCGGTCCTTAAGCAGGGTGTTGGCGTACTGAATCAGCTGCTTGGGGAAGTATTTGGGGCTCCAGCCCGAGAGGTCGATCCAGACATTGGGCTTGTGCGTGGCCACGGAGAGCGCCTCGTCCTGCCAGGGGAAGCTGGGGTGGGCCATGACGATCTGCATGTCGGGAAAGTCGATGGCCACATCATCGAGGTGCATAGGGTTGGAGTACTCGAGCCGCAGGCCCCCGCCGCAGCGCATGCCCGAGCCGATGCCGCTGTGGCCAGTGTGGAAGATCGCCGGCAGGCCGTGTGCGTTGATCACCTCGTAGATCGGCCAGGCCATCTTGTCGTAGGGGTGAAAGCCTTGCACCGTCGGGTGGAACTTGAAGCCCTTGACGCCATGCTCCTTGATCAGCCGCTCGGCTTCGCGCGCGCCCATCTTGCCTTTGTGCGGGTCAATGCTGCCAAAGCACATCATCATGTCGCTGTTCTTTTGCGCAGCCTCTGCGATCTCTTCGTTGGGAATGCGCCGGCGGCCGAGTTTGGACTCGGCATCCACGGTGAACATCACCAGCCCGAGCTTGCGCTCACGGTAATAGTCCACCGTCTCCTGGATGGTGGGCCGCTTGCCGTTCTTGAAGTACTTGTCAGCGGCGCGGTCGTATTCCTCGCCGTAGTTGTCAAACGGGTTCCAGCAGCTGACTTCGGCGTGGGTATGGATATCGATGGCGATCAGGTTGGCGTGGTCCAAGAAGAACTCCTCGTTTGATGTGATCTTGCTTACCTAGGGTAAACGAGTATTTTTGGGATTGGCGACAGGCTTGAGATCGTTATTTTTCATAACCATAATGCCTCTCAACCGGAAAGACAAGCATGAGCACCCAAGACCTTGAAATCGAATTGCGCGGCGACCAACAGGAAGTCGCCATTGTCCGCCTCACCCGTCCCGCCAAGCGCAATGCGCTGAACGACGCACTGGTGCTGGCCCTCAAGGACATGTTTGACCACCTGCCCGAGAGCGTGGGCGCCGTGGTGCTCGATGGCCAGGGCGATCACTTCTGTGCGGGCCTGGACCTGTCCGAGCTCAAGGAGCGCGATGCCGGCCAGGGCGTGCACCACTCGCGCATGTGGCACTCGGCCCTGGAGCGCGTGCAGTACGGCCGCGTTCCGGTCATTGCTGCGCTGCATGGCGCCGTCGTGGGCGGCGGCCTGGAACTGGCGAGTGCCTGCCACATCCGCGTGGCCGACGAGACCACCTTTTACGCCCTGCCCGAAGGCTCACGCGGCATCTTCGTGGGCGGTGGCGGCGCGGTGCGTATTCCGCGCCTGATCGGGGTAGCCCGCATGACCGACATGATGCTCACCGGCCGCGTCTACGACGCCGCTGAAGGCGAGCGCGTCGGGCTGGCGCAGTACCTGGTGCCGGCCGGACAGGCCTTCGACAAGGCCCTGCAACTGGCCTTGGTGGTGGCCAAGAACGCACCGCTGACCAACTACGCCCTCATGCACGCCCTGCCCCGCATCGCCGAACAACCGGCCGACCAGGGCTTCATGACCGAGGCCCTGATGGCCGCCATCGCGCAAAGCGCGCCGGAGGCCAAGGCCCGGGTGCGGGCTTTTCTTGAGGGCAAGGCAGGCAAGGTCCAGAAATCCGCCTGAGCGCACCAGACCAAGAACAAGCAGACCGGAGGAGACCCATGAGCAGCCCCACATTTCGCCCGCTGACCTTCGGCGTCACCCGCGTGGCCCTGAAGGACGGTCCCTCTGGCGTCCACTACCTGCGCGCCGAGCAGGATCTGGCCCCCTACCCCGACCGACTGAGCGACCGGCTCAAGCACTGGGCCGTCGCTGCCCCCGAACGCACCTTCATGGCGCGCCGCCAAAAGCAGGCCGACGGCACCCTGGGCGACTGGCGCCACGTGCGCTACGCCGAGGCCTGGGCCACGGCCTGCCGCATCGCGCAAGGGCTGCTGGACCGAGGGCTGAGTGCCGACAAGCCCGTGGCCATCCTCAGCGAAAACAGCCTAGAGCACGCCCTGCTGGCCCTGGGCTGCCTGGTGGCCGGCGTGCCGTTTGTACCCGTTTCACCGCCCTACTCCCTGGTCAGCCAGGACTTTGACAAGCTCAAGCATGTGCTGCGCATGACCACGCCCGGCCTGGTCTTCGCGGCCGATGCCCGCTATGCCAAGGCCATCAAAGCCGCCGTGCCCGCGGACACCGAGGTGGTGATGCATGAAGGCCAGCTGGAAGGCCGCACCTGCACCTCCTTCGAGCAGCTGTGCGCCACGCCCGCCACAACCGCCGTGGAGGCCGCGCGCCTGGCCACGGGGGCCGACACCATCGCCAAGTTCCTATTCACCAGCGGCTCGACCAAGCTGCCCAAGGCGGTGATCAACACCAACCGCATGTGGTGCGCCAACCAGCAGCAGATGTGCCAGTCCATGCCGGTGCTGGCCGAAGAACCCTTGGTGCTGGTGGACTGGCTGCCCTGGAACCACACCTTTGGAGGCAACCACAACTTCGGCATGGTGGTGTTCCAGGGCGGCACGCTCTACATCGACGACGGCAAACCCACGCCGGCGCTCATGCACGAGACCCTGCGCAACCTGCGCGAGATTGCGCCCACGGTGTACTTCAACGTGCCCACCGGCTTTGAGGCGATTGCCCACGCCATGAAGACCGATGACCTGCTGCGCCGCACCTTGCTATCGCGCGTGCAGATGTTCTTCTACGCCGGCGCCGCCCTGGCCCAACCCATCTGGGACAGCCTGTATGAATCCGAAGAGCGCGAGATCGGGCAGCGCATCGTCATGGGCACCGGCCTGGGCATGACCGAGTCCGGACCTTTCGGCATCTTCGTGACCAACCCCTATGTGCGCGCCGGCGACCTGGGTGTGCCCACCCCCGGCCTGGAGCTCAAGCTCGTGCCCTCTGACGGCAAGGTGGAGGTGCGTTACCGCGGGCCCAACATCACGCCGGGCTACTGGCGCATGCCCACCGAGACGGCCGAGTCCTTCGATGAAGAGGGCTTCTTCAAAACGGGTGATGCGGTCAAGTGGATCGACGAGACCGATGTGCACCTGGGCCTGAAATTCGACGGACGCATTGCCGAAGACTTCAAGCTCGCCACGGGAACCTTCGTGAGCGTGGGGCCGTTGCGCGCCAAGATCATTGCCGCAGGCGCCCCCTACATCCAGGACGTGGTGATCACGGGCCTGAACACCAAGGAGGTGGGCGCCATGGTGTTCCCCACCGCGGCCGTGCGCGGCCTCAGCGGCCTGCCGGCCAGCGCGCCGCTGGCCGAGGTGCTGGAGAGCGCGCCGGTGCTGGCGCATTTCCAGAAGGTGGTCGATGAACTGGCCCAGACCAGCACCGGCAGCGCCAACCACATCGCGCGCCTGTGCCTGCTGGCCGATCCGCCCACCATCGACCGGGGCGAGGTCACCGACAAGGGCTCCATCAACCAGCGCGCCGTGCTGGCCCACCGGGCTGACACCGTGGCGGCCCTGCACGAAGACCGCCTGCACCACATCGTGAAGCCGGCCGCCAAGATCCTTTCGACGGTGAGCGCATGAGTCAGGGCCTGTTCCAGTCCTTCGACGACGTGGTCATGCTTGGCGGCGTGCGCACCCCCAGGGTGGACTACTGCGGCGCGCTCGGCCATCTCTCGCCCACCGACCTGGGCATCAAAGCCGCGCGTGAGAGCTTGAAACGTGCAGGCATCTCGGGCAGCGCCATCGGCTCGGTGCTCACCGGCAACATGGCCCCGGGGGATTTCGACCAGTTCTTCCTGCCGCGCCACATTGGCCTTTACGCCGGCGTGCAAGTAGAGGTGCCTGCCCTCATGGCCCAACGCATCTGCGGCACGGGCTTTGAGCTCTTTCGCCAGGCGGGCGAGCAGATCCAGGCCGGCCTCACGGAGACGGCCCTGGTGGTGGGCACCGAGAGCATGACGCGCAACCCCATTGCCGCCTTCGACCACCGCACCGGCTTCAAGCTGGGCGCGCCCGTGGGCTTCAAGGACTACATGTGGGAGGCGCTCAAGGACCCGGCGGCCGGCATCAACATGATCCAGACCGCCGAGAACCTGGCACGCCAGTACGGCATCACCCGCGAGGAGGTGGACGCCTTTGCCTCGGCCTCCTTTGCCAAGGCGGTTGCCGCGCAGGAAAGCGGTTTTCTGGCCGGGGAGATCGTGCCGGTGGTCAGCGAAACATTCGAACTCGAGGGCTACAAGCCGCGCGGCATCAAGTTGCAGGGCAAAACCGCCGAGGTGGCCCTGGACACGCACCCACGCCTGTCGCCGCCCGAGGTGCTGGGCAAGCTCAAGGCCGTCTATGAGGGCGGCGTGCAGACCGGCGGTAACAGCTCGGCCCTGGTCGATGCGGCTGCGGCCTGCGTGGTCACTTCAGGCCGCTGGGCCCAGGCCCGGGGCCTCAAGCCCATGGCCCGTGTGGTGGCCGCGGCCGTGGTGGGCGTGCCGCCCGAGATCATGGGCATCGGCCCGGCGCCGGCCATCCGGCTGCTGCTGGAGAAAACCGGCATGTCCCTGGACCAGATCGACCGCTTCGAAATCAACGAAGCCCAGGGCGCGCAAACCCTGGCCGTGGCCAAAGATCTTGGCCTGGACCTGACCCGGCTCAACGTCAACGGCGGCGCCATTGCCCTGGGCCACCCGCTGGCGGCCACCGGCGTGCGCCTGACCATAACGCTCGCGCGCGAATTGCAGCAAAGCGGTAAGCGCTGGGGCATCGCCAGCGCCTGCGTGGGCGGCGGCCAGGGCATTGCGCTGCTGATTGAAAACCTCCAAGCTTCATAAAAATCAATCCATGAGCAAAACCGTCATCTACGAAGTGGAAGTCATGTTCGGTGACTGTGATCCCGCCGGCATCGTCTTCTTCCCGAATTTCAGCAAGTGGATGGACGCCTCCTCGCTGAACTTTTTCGTGAAGTGCGGCGTGCCGCCCTGGCGTGAGCTGGTCAAGACCACCGGCATCATCGGCACGCCCCTGGTAGAGATCCACACCAAATTCTTCAAGCCCGCCACTTATGGTGAACGCCTGCAGGTTCACACCAGCGTGGAAGAGTGGCGCGCCAAGGTACTGATCCAGAAGCATGTGGTCATGCGCGGCGAGGACATCCTCTGCGAAGGCCGCGAAA
>CANGYC010000167.1 GCA_947457975.1 Comamonadaceae bacterium
AAGGTGGTACCCCAGGCAGCCAGGTTCTCGTCGAGCTGGGCCACGGAAGTCACGCCGATGATGGTGCTGGCCACCTGCCACTTGGTGTAGCAAAAAGCCAGGGCCATCTGCGTGGGGGTGAGCCCATGCTGGCGGGCCAGCGCGTTGTAACGGCGGGCAGCAACCAGGGCGTCGGGGCGACCCCAGCGCTGCTGGCGCACCGATTCATAGCTGCTGATGCGCGCGCCTTTGGGCCCGGCCTCCGGGCTGGTACCAGCCTGGTCGTACTTGCCGGTGAGCAGGCCAAAGCCCAGAGGGGAGTAGGCCAGCAGCGACACGCCCAGGCGGTGCAGGGTCTCGTCCAGGCCGTTGTCCACGGTGCGGTTGATCAGGCAATAAGGGTTCTGCACGGTGGCCACGCGCGGCAGGCCGTGCTGCTCGGCCAGGCGCACGAACTCGTGCACGCCATAGGGCGTCTCGTTGGACAGACCAATGGCGCGCACCTTGCCCGCCTTCACCAGCCCGGCCAGGGCCTCGAGCTGCGCATGGATGGGCGTGACCGGCACGTCCTTGGCCGGGTCAAAGTACATGAGGCCAAAGGCCGGCACATGACGGGCAGGCCAATGGATCTGGTAGAGGTCGATCACGTCGGTGTTCAGGCGCCGCAGGCTGCCCTCGCAGGCAGCCACGATGTCCTGGCCGGTGAGGTCAGGCTTGCCGCCGCGCACCCAGGCCATGCGGGCGGGGCCGGCCACCTTGGTGGCCAGCACGGTCTTCTGGCGCGCCAGTGGGTTCTTCGCGAACCAGCGGCCGATGATGGACTCGGTGAGGTTGAAGGTCTCCGCGCGGGTGGGCACGGAGTACATCTCGGCCGTGTCAATGAAGTTGATGCCGCGCTCGAGCGCATGGTCGAGTATGGCGTGGGCCGTCTGTTCATCGACCTGTTCGCCAAAGGTCATGGTGCCCAGGCAGATCGGGGTCACCTGCAGGTCGCTGCGGCCAAGGGAGATGAGCTTCATGGGAAACGCCAAAGGGGGATGAACAAGCAGCCCAGTTTAAGGCTTGGCATCACTGGTGGCAGAGCGTCTTGCCAGGCCAGGCCTGCGAGGGCGAGGCACAAAGAAGGCCTTGTCTGACAGACCGGCCGGCGCCAGGGCGCGAGCATGCGGTCTTTGCCCCACGTTCCAAAGATTGCCCATGAAGCCCATCCAGACCACCTTGCTTCTTTCTGCCATGGCCGCGGTGCTGCTGAGCGGCTGCGCCAACATGAGCGACACCCAGCAAGGAGTGGCCAAGGGAGCAGGCATTGGCGCCGTGGCCGGCGCAGTACTCGGCTCGCGCGGCGGCTCGGGTGGGGCTGCACGGGGCGCAGTCATCGGGGGGGCCCTGGGCGCGGGCGGCGGCTACCTGTGGTCCAGGCGCATGCAGGAACAAAAAGCGGAGATGGAGCGCGCCACCGCAGGCACCGGCGTGGCGGTCTCGCAGACCCAAGACAACCGCCTGAAGCTCGACATCCCCAGTGACATTTCTTTTGCCCCCAACCGCTCAGACATCAGCGCCCACTTCGCGCCCATACTGAACCGCTTTGCCACCACGCTCACCCAGAACCCCGTGACCACGGTCACCATCGTGGGCCACACGGACAGCACCGGCAGCGACACCATCAACAACCCGCTGTCACTAGACCGCGCCAACAGCGCGCGCGACTACCTGGTGTCGCGGGGCGTGGCACGCGAGCGCATCATGACCGACGGCCGCGGCTCGCACGAGCCGATCGCCAGCAACGCCAGTGAGCAGGGTCGCGCGCAAAACCGGCGCGTGGAAATCTTCGTGGCCGAGCCGGCGCAGCAGGTGAACTTGCGCTGAGGGTGGGGACATCGCCCAGGGGACTGGGCTCCTACAGGCTCCTACAGGCGCCTATATTTTTGAGGCTGCGGTGCGCCAGCGCTCTTCCTCCTGCAGGCGCAGCACGCGCCGCTGCACCTTGCCGGTGGTGGTCATGGGCAGCTGCTCGATGAACTCCACCTCCTTGGGGTACTCGTAAGGGGCGAGCAGCCCGCGCACATGCGCCTGCAGCTGCGCCACCAGTTCCGCCTCGAAGGCCTGGCGCGCCTGTGCGGCCTGGGGCCGGCGCGCGGCGTAATCGGGTGAGAGCACCACATAGGCCTTGACCAGGGCGCCGCGCTCGGCGTCGGGCTTGGGTACCACGGCGGCATTGGCCACGGCCGCGTGCTTGACCAGGCAGTTCTCGATCTCGCCCGGCCCAATGCGGTACCCGGCCGACTTGAACACATCGTCGGCCCGGCCTTCGTACCAGAGGTAGCCGTCCTCGTCGCGGCGGGCGAGGTCACCAGTGCGGCACCAGTCACCGGTGAACTTGGCGCGGGTGGCGTCTTCGCGCTGCCAGTAGCCCAGAAAGAAAATCGGGTCGGGCTGGCCGTGCACGTCCAGACGGTGCAGCGCCACATCACCGGACACGCCGGGCGGGCATTCACGGCCCTCCTCGTCAATCACGGCCACGCGGTGCCCCGGGTAGGGCCGGCCCATGCTGCCCGGTCGGGCTGGCCAGCCCAGCGCCGTGGTGCCTGCGTTGGGTGCGCGGCCGGCCCACTGCATGGCGCAGTTGCCCACGATGTAGTTGATCTCGGTCTGACCGAACATCTCGTTGACCACCACACCAAGCTGGTCGTGGCAGTAGGCAAAGACCGCATCGCCCACGGCCTCGCCCGCGCTCATGATGGCCTGCAGGCTCAGCGCGTAGCGCTCGCGCGGATACGGACAGGCCTTCATCATGGCCTTGAGCGCCGTGGGAAACAAAAAGGTGTGGGTGACGCCGTGCGACTGCATCAATTCAAAGGCCAGCTCGGCACTGAAGCGCTCGCTGCAGGCCACGATGGGCCGCCCGAAGTACAGCGAAGGCAGCAGCGCATCCATGAGGCCGCCCGTCCAGGCCCAGTCGGCGGGCGACCAGAACACGGCCTGCGAGCGCTCGTTCTTCACGCCATCGAAGCCAAACCAGTTCTGGCTGCAGACAAAGCCGGGCAGGTTGCCGATGAGGGCCTGGTGCGGAATCAGCGCGCCCTTGGGCGGGCCAGTGGTGCCGCTGGTGTAGATCAGCACCGCCGCCTCGTCGGCCTTGGTGGCCACGGCCTCGAATCGGCCCTGCTGCTGCGCCAGGGCTTCGGTGTAGCGCAGATCTCCCGTGGCTGCATCCAAGGCCATCAGGCAGCGCAAGGCCGGGCAGCGCGCGCGCACGGCCTGCAGGTGCGGCATGGCCCGCTCGTCGGCGATGGCCAGCACGGCCTGGCTGTCCTGCAGGCGGTACTCCAGGGCCTCGGGGCCGAAGAGCACCGACAGCGGCATGGCCACCGCCCCCATCTGCAGCACCGCCATGTAGGCCACCGCGGTCTCGAAGCGCTGGGGCAAGACGATGGCCACGCGGTCGCCGCGTTGCACGCCCTGGCCCTTGAGCACGTGGCTCAGGGCATCGGCCGAGGTCTGGAGCTGCGCGAAGGTCCAGCGCCGTGGCGCCTGCCCCGGACGGTGCTCGATGACGGCGGTGCGCAAGGCGCTGGCCTGGGCCGAATCGGCGTCGGCCCAGCGTCGGGCGCAGGCCTGGGCGATGTTGAAGTGCTCGTCCACCTGCCAGGCAAAGCCCTGGTGCATGGCCGCGTAATGGTCGGCGGCATCGGCATGGGCCAAGGGGCGGGAAAGAGACCGGGTGGGGCGGCGTGGCACGGACGGGGTCTCCTTATGATGCGGGGCTTGTTCTCTTGGTCCGCGGGCTGCCAGGCCCGGCGGACGTTGCCGTCCAATGTACAAAGAAAAGCATGTCGCCCGCAGCGCGTTTGTCCCTATCCGGGGGCTGCGCTACCACGTCCTCGAATGGCAGTTCGGCCCGCTCGACCCGCAGCTGCCCCCTCTGGTGATGGTGCATGGCTGGATGGATGTGGGGGCGTCCTACCAGTTCATGGTCGATGCCTTCGCGCCCGGTTTCCTGCAAGGCCGGCGCCTGATCGCCCCCGACTGGCGCGGCTTTGGCCTGACGCAAGTGGAGACGGACAACTTCTGGTTCCCGGACTACCTCGCCGACCTCGACGCCCTGCTCGACGCCCTGGCCCCGGGCCAGGCGGTGGACCTGCTGGGCCACAGCATGGGCGGCAATGTGGTCATGGCCTATGGCGGCATCCGGCCGCAGCGCATCCGCCGCCTGGTCAACCTGGAGGGCTTTGGCCTGGCCGCCAGCCGGCCCAGCCAGGCGCCTGGCCGCTATGCCCGCTGGATGGATGAGCTCAAGCTGTTGCATGCAGGGCAGATGGCGCTCAAGGGCTACGACAGCCTGGAGGGCGTGGCCCAGCGCCTGATCAAGACCAACCCCCGGCTGGAGCCGGCCAAGGCGGCCTGGCTGGCCAGCCGCTGGGCCCAGCCCGATGCGCAAGGCCAGTGGCAGATCCTGGGCCATCCCGCGCACAAGGTGACCAGCGCCCAGCTCTACCGCTGGGACGAAATGGCCGAGCTCTGGAGGCGCATCAGCGCGCCGGTCCTGGCGGTGGAAGCCGCGAACGACTCGCTGACGGCCTGGTGGAAAGGCGCCTACACCCTCGACGAGTACCACCAGCGGCTGCAGGCGGTGCCCGATGTGCGCGTGGCCGTGGTGCAGGAGGCTGGGCACATGGTGCACCACGACCGGCCAGCCGAGCTGGCGCGGCTGATTGAGGACTTCCTGAGGGCTTAAAGCCCCGCCGAAGCGGATGGGGCTGTCCAGTCGGCCGAGCGTGAGAAAATCACTCCTTGATCGCCGCGCCCTGGTCGCGCGGCCCCACACACAACCACCGGGTGAATTTCATGGAAGCAGAACGCGTCAACGCCATCGGCAACAGCCTCAACGACCTGAGCAGGCGGGTCGATGAGTTACGGGGGTATCTTTGACTACCCTGCCAAGGAAAGAAAACTCCATGAGGTGAACGCCGCGCTGGAGGACCCCAAAGTCTGGGACAACCCCAAGCGTGCGCAGGAGCTGGGCAAGGAAAAACGCTCGCTGGAAGACGTGGTGCTGGTGCTGGACCGGCTCACGCAAGACATTGCCGACAACCTCGAGCTCTACGAGATGTCTCGCGAAGAAGGCGATGACGCGGGTCTGGAGACCATCGAAAGCGAAGCCGCCAAGGTGGCCGCTGAGGTCGAGAAGCTCGAGTTCCGCCGTATGTTCAGCAACCAGGCCGACCCGCTGAACGCCTTCCTGGACATCCAGGCCGGTGCGGGTGGTACCGAAGCCTGCGACTGGGCCAGCATGCTGCTGCGCCAGTACCTCAAGTACGCCGAGCGCAAGGGCTTCAAGGCCATGGTGGAAGACGAGACGGCGGGCGACACCGCCGGCATCAAGGGCGCGACCATCAAGATCGAGGGCGAGTACGCCTTTGGCCTGCTGCGCACCGAAACCGGCGTGCACCGCCTGGTGCGCAAGTCGCCCTTTGACTCCTCGGGTGGACGCCATACCTCGTTTGCCTCGGTGTTCGTCTACCCGGAGATCGACGACTCCATCGAGATCGAGATCAACCCCTCCGATGTGCGCACCGACACCTTCCGCGCCTCGGGCGCAGGCGGGCAGCACATCAACAAGACCGACTCGGC
>CANGYC010000168.1 GCA_947457975.1 Comamonadaceae bacterium
AGCCGCCCGATGACGCCCTGGCCGTGGACGTGCAGCCGCAGCCGACCTGAGCGGTGCAGCCTCTCATCGGTTTGGCAAATCAGCTCATTCGAGAAATCAACTTGACCGCTCCGTGGACAAGTTCTGACACTGCCGTCCAACCTCCCCGGCGCAAGCCGACCTGCATGCTGCACAGGCGTCGGCCCCCGGCGCCTACCCCGGCCTGGCCCCGCCCCTTGTTGACCGACCCGACACCATGAACGACCTCAGCGATTCTTTGCCCGTGAAGACGGTGGCCCTGGCCACACCGGAGGAGATGCGTGCGCGCCTCAAACGCCGTGGTCAGCTCAAGGGCCGCCAGAGCGAAGATGCCGCGCTGCAGGACGTGCGCGCCCTCATCGGCCCGCGTCCTGAGGCCGGGCACCGCCGCGACCTGCTGATCGAGCACCTGCACCTGCTCAACGATGCCTACCGCGGCCTGCACCTGCGGCACCTGGTGGCGCTGGCCCAGGAGATGAAGCTGTCCATGGCCGAGGTCTACGAGGTGGCGAGCTTTTATCACCACTTCGAGCTGCTGCGCGAGGGCGACTCGGCCGCTGGGCTCACGGTGCGGGTGTGCGACGGCCTGTCCTGCGAGATGGCGGGCGCTGCCGACCTGTTGGCCCGCTTGCCCGGCGTCCTGGGCGCCGAGGTCAAGGTGGTGGCCGCCCCCTGCATCGGCCGCTGCGAGCAGGCGCCGGCGGTGGCCGTGCACCAGCGCGCCGTGCCGGCGGCCAGCGTGGAGAAGGTGGCTGCGGCTGTGCGCGTGGTGTCGGCTGCTGAGCTGCCTGCAGCGGATCGGCCGGAGGTCTTCGAGCCCGCCGAGCTGGCCCTGCAAAGCGTCACCTCAGGCCTGCCCGCCACCCCACCGGTGGCCGTGAACCTGGCGGCCTACCGTGCCCGGGGCGGCTACGCACTGGCCGCGCGCATCGCGTCGGGCGACATGCCTGCCGAGGCTGTGATCCGGGCCATGGAAGACTCCGGCCTGCGCGGCCTGGGCGGCGCGGGTTTTCCGGCCGGGCGCAAGTGGCGCATCGTGCGCGGGCAGGCTGCACCGCGCCTGATGGCCGTGAACATCGACGAGGGCGAACCCGGCACCTTCAAGGACCGCACCTACCTTGAACGCGACCCGCACCGCTTTCTGGAGGGCATGCTGATCGCCGCCACCGTGGTGGGCTGCGAAGCGGTCTACATCTACCTGCGGGACGAATACCACGACGCGCGCCGCCTCCTGGCCGCCGAGCTGGCCAAGTTGCAGGCCGATCCGCCCTGTGCGCTGCCGCGCATCGAATTGCGGCGCGGCGCCGGCGCCTACATCTGCGGCGAAGAGTCGGCCATGATCGAGAGCATCGAGGGCAAGCGCGGCGAGCCCCGCATGCGCCCGCCCTACATTGCCGAGGTCGGCCTCTTCGGCCGCCCGACGCTGGAGCACAACTTCGAGACGCTTTATTGGGTGCGCGACATCGTCGAGCGCGGTGCGCAGTGGTTCGCCTCCTTCGGTGCGAATGGCCGCCAGGGCCTGCGCTCCTTCAGCGTGAGCGGGCGTGTGAAGCACCCCGGCGTCAAGCTCGCGCCGGCCGGCATCACGCTGCGCGAGCTGGTGGCGCAGTACTGCGGCGGCATGGCCGAGGGCCACGAGCTGTATGCCTACCTCCCCGGGGGCGCCTCGGGCGGCATCCTGCCCGCTGCCATGGCCGACATTCCGCTGGATTTCGACACCCTGCAGCCCCATGGCTGCTTCATCGGTTCGGCGGCGGTCATCGTGCTCGGCCAGCACGACCGGGCCCGCGATGCGGCCCTGAACATGATGAAGTTCTTCGCCCACGAGAGCTGCGGCCAGTGCACCCCCTGCCGTGTGGGCACGGACAAGGCGGCCCAGCTCATGGCTGCCCCCGCCTGGGACGCCGCTACCCTGGACGATCTCGCCCAGGTGATGGGCGATGCGTCCATCTGCGGCCTGGGCCAGGCCGCGCCCAACCCGGTGCGCAGCGTGCTCAAGCACTTTCCCCACGAGATCGGAGCCGCCGCATGAACGCCCCCCTGGACAGCATCCGGCTTGAGCCCCAGACCATCGAGTTCAAGCTCGACGGCCATACCGTGCAGGCCTTCGAAGGCGAAACCATCCTGAGCGCTGCCCAGCGCGCGGGCGTGCAGATTCCTCGTCTGTGCTTCACCGAGGGCCTCCGGCCCGACGGCAACTGCCGCGCCTGCGTGGTGGAAGTGGCCGGCGAACGCACGCTGGCCCCCAGCTGCTGCCGGGCCGTCAAACCCGGCATGGAGGTGCAGGCCACCAGCGAGCGCGCCCGCAAGAGCCAGCAGATGGTGCTGGAGATGCTGCTCTCGGACATGCCCGAGCAGGGCCACCATTGGCTCGAGCGCGACGAATCCCTTCAGCACGGCGAGCTCAGCGACTGGGCCGACCGCCTGGGTGTGCAGGTGCGCCCCGCGCTGGCGGCCCTGCGGCGCGAGCAGCCCGCGCCCGATCTCTCGCACCCGGCCATGGCGGTCAACCTGGATGCCTGCATCCAGTGCAATCGCTGTGTGCGGGCCTGCCGCGAAGAGCAGGTCAATGACGTGATCGGCTACGCCCTGCGGGGGGCGCACAGCCAGATCGTGTTCGACCTGGCCGACCCCATGGGCCAGAGCTCCTGCGTGGCCTGCGGCGAATGCGTGCAGGCCTGCCCCACCGGGGCGCTGATGCCCAAGACGCAGATCGGCTCGCAGCGGGTCGACAAGAAGGTTGACTCGGTCTGCCCCTTCTGCGGCGTGGGCTGCCAGCTGACCTACCAGATCAAGGACAAGCGGATCGTCAGCGTGGAGGGCCGCGACGGCCCTGCCAACCACGGGCGCCTCTGCGTGAAAGGGCGCTTCGGCTTTGACTACGCCCACCACCCGCAGCGCCTGACACAGCCCCTGGTGCGCCGCGACGGCGTGGCCAAGGACCCGGCCCTGCTCGAACGTCTGAGCCGAGGCGAGGCCGACTGGACGCAGGTGTTCCGCGAGGCCTCTTGGGAGGAGGCCCTGGCCTTGGCCGGCGGAGGCCTCAAGCGACTGCGCGATGCGCATGGCCCCAAGGCCCTGGCCGGCTTTGGCTCGGCCAAGGGCACGAACGAGGAGGCCTATCTCTTTCAGAAGCTGGTGCGCACCGGCTTTGGCAGCAACAACGTGGACCACTGCACGCGCCTGTGCCACGCCTCCAGCGTGGCGGCCCTGCTCGAGGGCGTGGGCTCGGGCGCGGTGAGCAACCAGGTGAGCGATGTCGAGCACAGCGAGCTCATCCTGGTGATCGGCTCCAACCCCACGGCCAACCACCCGGTGGCCGCCACCTGGATGAAAAACGCCACCCAGGCCGGCAAGAAGCTGGTGCTGGCCGACCCGCGCGTCACCGACATCGGCCGCCACGCCTGGCGCACGCTGCAGTTCAAGCCCGACACCGATGTGGCCATGCTCAACGCCCTGATCCACACCGTGATCGAGGAGGGCCTGACCGACCCCGACTTCATTGCCCGCCGCGCGGCCAACTTCGAAGCCCTGCGCGAGCGCGTGAAGGCCTACAGCCCGGAAGCCATGGCGCCCATCTGCGGCATCCCGGCCCCGACCCTGCGCGAGGTGGCGCGTGCCTTTGCCACCGCCAAGTCCGCCATGATTCTTTGGGGCATGGGCGTGAGCCAGCACATCCATGGCACCGACAACGTGCGTTGCCTCATTGCCCTGGTCACTGTCACGGGCCAGATCGGCAAGCCCGGCTCGGGCCTGCATCCGCTGCGCGGCCAGAACAATGTGCAGGGCGCCAGCGACGCCGGGCTGATTCCCATGATGTTCCCCAACTACCAGCGGGTGAACAACGCCCAGGCGCATGCCTGGTTCGAGGACTTCTGGGGCCAGCGGCTCGATGCCACGCCGGGCTACACCGTCACCGAGATCATGGACAAGGCCCTGGCAGAAGGCAGCGACCCACATAAGGTCCGGGGGCTGTATGTCATGGGTGAGAATCCGGCCATGAGCGACCCGGACCTTCACCACGCGCGCCAGGCCCTGGCCGGGCTTGAACACCTGGTGGTGCAGGACATCTTCCTGACTGAAACCGCCTGGTTGGCCGACGTGGTGCTGCCCGCCACCGCCTGGCCCGAGAAGACCGGCACCGTCACCAACACCGACCGCATGGTGCAGCTGGGCCGCCAGGCTCTGGATGCGCCGGGCGATGCGCGGGCCGACCTCTGGATCATCCAGCAGATGGCCCGGCAGATGGACCTGAGCTGGACCTACACCGGCGAGCACCATGGCGTGGCCCAGGTCTACGAGGAGATGCGCCAGGCCATGCATGCCAGCATCGCCGGCATCAGCTGGGCGCGCCTGGAGCGCGAGTCCAGCGTGACCTACCCCTGCCTGTCCGAGGACGACCCGGGCCAACCCATCGTCTTCACCGAGCATTTCGACACGCCCGACGGCCGTGTGCAGCTGGTGCCGGCCGACTTCATTCACGCCGACGAGCTGCCCGACCAGGACTACCCCCTGGTGCTGATCACCGGCCGCCAGCTCGAGCACTGGCACACCGGCAGCATGACGCGCCGCGCCAGCGTGCTCGATGCGATCGAGCCTGAAGCCACCTGCTCGCTCAACAGCCGCGAGATGGCGCGCCTGGGTTTGCAGCCGGGGCAGCAGGTGAGCCTGTCTACGCGCCGCGGGCAGGTGCAGTGCCATGTGCGCCGCGACGACGGCACGCCCGACGGTGCAGTGTTCATGCCCTTTGCCTACGCCGAGGCGGCGGCCAACCTGCTCACGAATTCCGCGCTCGACCCCTTCGGCAAGATTCCCGAGTTCAAGTTCTGCGCGGCGAGGGTCACACCGTGACGCGGCCGAACGTGCAGGTGGCGGTGGTGATGCGCCGGGACGTGCTGGACAACCCCTGGCAGTCGCACCGCTGGAGCCTGCATGCGGTCGAGATCGATGACGCCCCGGCCGCCGGCCCCACGTTGCTGCAGGACGATGGCCACACCCAGCTTTGGCGCTATGCGGGCTTGAAGGTCGAGCTCTACAGCCACGACGCCGAGGGCTACTACCTCAACATCACCACCCCCGCGCCCTGCTGGTTCGTGATGTGGCGCATGGAGGAGGAGCCGGGTCTGGCCGACGAGCCGCTGGCGCGGCCCGAAATCGTCACCCTCAGCTACCACGACGCCGGCCGCTGGCTCGACGCCCAGGAAATGGTCGAGCAGGTGCCCGCTCCGGACGAGGTGGTGGCCTGGATGCGGGCCTTCGCCGAGGCCCACTACGTGCCCGAGGAGAAAAAGCGCAAGCGCCCCGTGAGCTTCCAGCCGCTGCAAGACCGCTTTGGCCAGCCGGCCTCCGTCTCCACCAACAAGCCCCGCAAGGGAGGTGGCCATGGCTGACGGTTTCCTGGGCCGCTGGTCTCAGCGCGAGCGCGATGTGCAGGCCGGCCGGCCGGTGGTCGAGCCGCCGCCGCCCCCGCCCGTCCCGGATCTGCCTGCGCCCCTGCCCGCGGCACAGTCCGCCGAGCCGCAGCAACCCCAGCCTGCAGCCCCACCGCCCACTCTGCAGGAGGTGGCCGAGCTCA
>CANGYC010000169.1 GCA_947457975.1 Comamonadaceae bacterium
GCCGGAGCCTCGCAGATTGTGAATCGCTGCAAGGAACGCCAGCAGGGGCGCGGCTTGCCGGACGTTTTCACGCGCCAAGCCCCATGAAAACAGGCTCGGGCAAAGATGTGCCCCAGCACGGTGCACCGCGCGCTGGCACCGACATGCAGTTGCCAGGTCGCGCGCAGGCTGCGTTTTCAGGTCGTGGAGGGGGGGAAGTGACTGTCGGCCAGACCCAGCGATTTTTTCAGCACTGGCCAGTCGAAGCCTGGGCCGGGGTCGGCTTTGCGCCCCGGGGCCACATGCTCGTGGCCTGCCAGGTGGGCAATCGGGTACTGCGTCAGCAGCGCTGCGCAGACCGAGGCCAGGGTCTCGTACTGCGCGGCTTCGAAGAGTTGCCCCTCCAGACCCTCGAGTTCGATGCCGATCGAGTCGTCGTTGCAGTGGTCGCGCCCGCGGTAGTGCGAGGCGCCGGCATGCCAGGCCCGCTGGTCACAACTGACCAACTGCCAGAGTTCCCCGCTGCGGCTGATGAAGAAATGCGCCGACACCTCCAGCCCCTGGATCGTCTGGAAATAGGGGTGGGCCTGCCAGTCGAGCTGATTGAGGAAAAGCTGCTGCACGCAGCCCGTGCCGTACTCGCCCGGCGGCAGGCTGATGGAGTGCAGCACCACGAGGTCGATGCAGGCGCCGGCGGGGCGCGGCCCGAAGTTGGGCGAGGCCAGTGCCCGGGCATGCCCATACCAGCCCTCGCGCCACAGGCCCGATGGCTGAACCTCAGCCACCTTCGGCTTCCTGTCGGTGGCTTTCACTGCAGTAGTGTCCGCGCTCGCCTGCCACGGCCTCAGCGCGCGGTAGGTGCACGCTGCAGTGCGGGCAGGCCACGATCTCGGTTGGCGACGCGGGAGGCGCCGCAGGGCTGGGCGGGCGGCGACCTTGGCCTGCCTGGCCTCGCTGCTGGCGCAGCAGCCAGAGTACGCCCAGCACAATGCCGATCAGCAGCAGGTATTTCATGTCGGAGGAACGATCGAGTGCGTCAGGCTCGCTGCAGCACCACTTCCAGCACGAAGCGTGTGCCCAGGTAGCTCAGCAACAGGAAGCCGGCGCCCAGGTAGAGCACACGCACGGCCTGGCGGCCACGCCAGCCCTGGCGCAGACGGCCAATCAACAGGCTGGCGAAGGTGAGCCAGGCCAGCATGGAGAACACGGTCTTGTGGTTCCACAAGGTGCGCAAGTGCGACCCGTAGAGGGTTTCGGCGAAATACCAGCCCACCAGCAAGCTGGCGGTCAGCAGCAGGAAGCCCGCCTCCACGAAGCGAAAGGTCAGGCGCTCGAGCGTGAGCAAGGGCACCCCTGCACCATGCTCGTCGCCGCTGCGCAGCCTTTTCTCGGCCCGGGTCATCAGCCAGCCGTGGATCACGGCCGCGCTGAAGAGGCCATAGGAAGCGATGCCCAGAGTCCAGTGCAGCGGCAGCCAGGGCGAAGCGATGGCGTGGTACTCCAGCCCCGGAAAGGCCAATGGCAACAGCACGGCCGCGAAGCCCAGGCCCAGCACCGACCAGCGGGTCCGCATGCGCGGCAGCAGGTGGTTCTCGATGGCTGCCACCGTCAGTACGAGCCACACGGTCATGGACAGAGCCGGCGCAAAGCCAAAGCGCGGAGGCTGCCCGAACAGGCCTTCGGCCAGGGTGAAGGCGTGCAACAGCCAGGCCAGCATGAAGAGCCCCCGGCCCAGCCTGGCGCCCAGGCGTTCGCCCGTGGTGGCCAGCAAGGCGTAGGCCAGCGCCGATGTCACGGCGATGGCGCTGCTCCAGGCGGGGCTCAAAGCTAAAATCATTAAGACAGTTTAGCCCTTCACTCCTCCGTCTGCGCACAGCGCTTGCGGCACCCCATGGCCTCAGCCCTCACCGACAAACTTTCCCGCCTCGTCAAGGAACTCCGCGGGCAGGCCCGCATCACCGAAGCCAATGTCCAGGACATGCTGCGCGAAGTGCGCATGGCCCTGCTCGAAGCCGACGTGGCCCTGCCCGTGGTGCGGGACTTCATCGCCCGCGTCAAGGACAAGGCCCTGGGCCAGGAGGTCATGGGCTCTCTGTCCCCGGGCCAGGCCCTGGTGGGCATCGTCAACAAGGAGCTCGCTGCCACCATGGGCGAGGGCGTGAGCGACCTCAACCTGGCCGCCCAACCGCCGGCCGTCATCCTGATGGCGGGCCTGCAGGGTGCGGGCAAGACCACCACCACGGCCAAGCTCGCCAAGCATCTGATTGAAAAGCGCAAGAAGAAGGTGCTCACCGTCTCGGGCGACGTCTACCGCCCGGCCGCCATCGAGCAGCTCAAGACCGTCAGCGCCCAAGCCGGTGCCGAGTGGTTCCCCAGCAGCCCCGAGCAAAAGCCCGTGGACATCGCCCGAGCCGCGCTCGACCATGCGCGCCGGCACTTCTTCGACGTGCTGCTGGTGGACACCGCCGGCCGTCTGGCCATCGATGAAGCGCTCATGGCCGAGATCAAGGCCCTGCACGCCGAGCTCAAGCCGGTGGAGACGCTGTTCGTGGTCGATGCCATGCAGGGCCAGGACGCGATCAACACCGCCAAGGCCTTCAAGGAGGCGCTGCCCCTGACCGGCATCGTCCTGACCAAGCTCGACGGCGACTCGCGCGGTGGTGCTGCTCTGTCCGTGCGGCAGGTCACGGGCGCGCCCATCAAGTTCGCCGGGGTGTCCGAAAAGATCGATGGCCTGGAAGTTTTTGACGCCGAGCGCCATGCCGGGCGTGTGCTGGGCATGGGCGACATCGTCGCCCTGGTCGAGCAGGTCACCTCAGGGGTGGACATGCAGGCGGCCCAGAAGCTGGCCGCCAAGATGAAGAGCGGCTCAGGCTTCGACCTCGAAGACTTCCTGGGCCAGCTCCAGCAGATGAAAAAGATGGGGGGCCTGTCCAGCCTGATGGACAAGCTGCCCACCGAGATGGCGGCCAAGGCCGGCCAGATGGACATGGACAAGGCCGAGCGCGACATCCGGCGCAAGGAAGGCATCATCAACAGCATGACGCTGCTTGAGCGCCGCAAGCCGGACCTCATCAAGGCCACCCGCAAGCGCCGCATCGCTGCCGGGGCGGGTGTTCAGGTGCAGGACGTCAACCGTCTGCTCAACGAGTTCGAGCAGATGCAGACCATGATGAAGAAGATGCAGGGCGGCGGCCTCATGAAGATGATGAAGCGCATGGGCGGCATGAAGGGCATGAAAGGCATGCCCGGCATGCCCAAGTTCTAGGGCTTGCGCTCAGCCCGCCACCAGTTCAGGCGGGCATGGTCAGCACCTCGCCGCGCAGCGCGCGCTGCATGGCTTCGGTGATGCGCACATCGATCATCTGGCCGATCAGGCGCTCAGGGCCCTTGAAGTTGACCACCCGGTTGCACTCCGTGCGGCCCATGAGCTCGCTCTGGTCCTTGCGCGAATGGCCTTCCACCAAGATGCGCTGCACCGTGCCCTGGCGGCTGGCGCTGATGGCGCGCACCTCGTCGTCCAGCACCTTTTGCAGGTGCAGCAGGCGCCGGTGCTTGACTTCGTGCGGCGTGTCGTCCGCCAGGTTGGCTGCGGGCGTGCCCGGCCGGGGACTGAAGATGAAAGAAAACGAGGTGTCGTAGCCCACGTCCTCCACCAGCTTCATGAGCTTGGCAAAGTCCTCGTCGGTTTCGCCCGGAAAGCCCACGATGAAGTCGCTGCTCATCACCAGCTCGGGCCGGATGGCGCGCAGCTTGCGGATGGTGCTTTTGTATTCCATGGCCGTGTAGCCGCGCTTCATGGCCATGAGGATCTTGTCGCTGCCGTGCTGCACCGGCAGGTGCAGGTGGTTCACCAGCTTGGGCACCTTTGCATACACATCGATCAGCCGCTGTGTGAACTCGTTGGGGTGGCTGGTGGTGTAGCGGATGCGCTCGATGCCCGGGATCTCGGCCACGTACTCGATGAGCAGCGCAAAGTCGGCGATCTCGGCGGTCTCGCCCATCGCACCGCGGTAAGCATTGACGTTCTGGCCCAGCAGCGTGACCTCGCGCACACCTTGCTCGGCCAGCTCGGCAATTTCCACCAGCACGTCGTCCAGCGGCCGCGAGACTTCGTCGCCGCGTGTGTAGGGCACCACGCAGTAGCTGCAGAACTTGGAGCAACCCTCCATGATGGAGACGAAAGCCGCCGGGCCTGCTTTGCGGGCCGGCGGCAGGTGGTCGAACTTTTCAATTTCGGGAAAACTGATGTCCACCTGCGGCCGGCCCAGGCGCTGGCGCTCGTCGAGCAGCTGCGGCAGGCGGTGCAGGGTCTGCGGGCCGAAGACCACGTCCACATAGGGCGCGCGGGCCACGATGGCCTGGCCTTCCTGGCTGGCCACGCAGCCGCCCACGCCGATGAGCACGCCCTTTTTCTTGAGGTGCTTGACGCGGCCGAGGTCGGAGAAGACCTTTTCCTGCGCCTTTTCCCGCACCGAGCAGGTGTTGAAGAGGATGAGGTCGGCCTCTTCGGGGTCTTGCGTGGGTTCGTAACCTTGGGCTGCGCCGAGCACGTCCGACATCTTGTCCGAGTCGTATTCGTTCATCTGGCAGCCGAAGGTCTTGATGTAGACCTTCTTTGTCATGCCGCCCCCTTGAAAAAGGTGGGGCCTAGGTCGCAGCGGTTCATGGTGTGTGTCCAGAGGCTGGGAATGAAGAAAGCCCCAGAGGCGTGGCCTCTGAGGCTTGAATGTGGTGGTGATAGGTGGACTTGAACCACCGACATCAGCATTATGAATGCTGCGCTCTAACCAACTGAGCTATATCACCAACGGAGGCAGATTATAGCGGTTTCGGCAGGCCTTGGCGTGTACGCGCCTGCCGCCCCGCTAGCGGTGTTTGAACTGCGGTGGGCGCTTGTTCATGAAGGCATCCATGCCTTCCTTTTGGTCTTCTGTGGAAAACAGCGCATGGAACAGGCGCCTCTCATACATCAGGCCATCGCTCAGCGAGCCTTCAAAGGCGCGGTTGACCGATTCCTTGGTGGCCATCACGGCCAGGCGGCCGAACTGCGCAATTTGCAGGGCCGCCCCCAAAGCCTCGTCCTGCAGCTTGTCCAGGGGCACCACGCGGCTGACCAGTCCGCTGCGCTCGGCCTCGGCGGCGTCGATCATGCGGCCGGTCAGCGCCAGGTCCATGGCTTTGGCCTTACCGATCGCACGGGGCAAGCGCTGGGTGCCGCCGGCGCCCGGCAGGATGCCCAGCTTGATTTCGGGCTGGCCGAATTTGGCGTTGTCGGCAGCGATGATGAAGTCGCACATCATGGCCAGCTCACAACCACCGCCCAATGCAAAGCCGCTGACGGCAGCGATCACGGGCTTGCGGATGCTGCGTATGGTTTCCCAGTTGCGGGTGATGAAGTCGTTTTTGTAGACCTCATGGAAGTTGAACTTGGCCATGGCCGAGATGTCAGCGCCTGCGGCAAAGGCTTTTTCGCTGCCGGTGATGACCATGCAGCCAATGGCCTCATCGGCGTCGAAGGCTTTGAGGGCCAGTCCCAGCTCGTCCATCAAGGCGCCATTGAGTGCATTGAGGGCCTTGGGGCGGTTCAGGGTGATGATGCCAAC
>CANGYC010000170.1 GCA_947457975.1 Comamonadaceae bacterium
CCTCCCAAGAGCCCTACCGGGCGCGCCCCTGACAGGCCCTCTGACCCGGCCCTAAACTTGGCGCCCATGAAGATCTACCAGGTCGGGGGTGCCATCCGCGATGCCTTGCTGGGCCTGCCCGTGCAAGACCGCGACTGGGTGGTGGTGGGCGCCACGCCCGATGACCTGACCGCGCTGGGCTTCCTGCCGGTGGGCAAGGACTTCCCTGTGTTCCTGCATCCGCACACGCGCGAGGAATACGCCCTGGCCCGCACCGAGCGCAAGACCGCCCAGGGCTACCGCGGCTTTGCCGTGCAGGCCCTGCCCAGCGTCACTCTCGAAGAAGACCTGGCGCGGCGCGACCTCACCATCAATGCGATTGCGCAAGACGACAGCGGCCAGCTCATCGACCCGTATGGCGGCCAGGCCGATCTCAAGGCGCAGGTGCTGCGCCATGTCACCCCCGCCTTCGCCGAAGACCCGGTGCGCATCCTGCGGCTGGCCCGCTTTGCCGCCCGCTTTACAGAGTTCAGCGTGGCCCCCGAGACCCTGGCGCTGATGCGCGAGATGGTGGAGGCCGGCGAGGTCGATGCCCTGGTGCCCGAGCGCGTGTGGCAGGAGCTCTCGCGCGGGCTCATGCAGGCCCGGCCCTCGCGCATGTTTGAGGTGCTGCGCGCCTGTGGGGCGCTGGCCCGCCTGCTGCCGGAGGTCGATCGCCTTTGGGGCGTGCCCCAGCGGCCCGAGTACCACCCCGAGGTGGACACTGGCGTGCACCTCATGATGGTGCTCGACATGGCAGCGCGCCTGCAGGCGCCTCTGGCCGTGCGCTTTGCCTGCCTCATGCACGACCTGGGCAAGGGCACCACGCCCGTGCATCTGCTGCCCCGTCACCTCGGCCATGAGGAGCGCAGCGCCCGCCTGCTCAAGGCGGTGTGCGAGCGCCTGCGCGTGCCCGTGGACTGCCGCGAACTGGCCGACGTGGTGGCGCGCGAGCATGGGAACCTTCATCGCAGCGCAGAGTTTGGGCCTGAGGCCGTGTTGCGCCTGCTGGAGCGCTGTGACGCCATCCGCAAGCCCCAGCGCTTTGAAGAGGTGCTGCTGGCCTGCGAGTGCGACGCGCGCGGCCGCCTGGGCTTGGAAGATCAGCCTTATCCCCAGCGCGCGCGCCTGCTTGAGGCCTTGGGCTTGGCGCTGTCGGTGTCTACCGCAGAGATTGCAGCCGGTGCTCAGGCCCAAGGCCTCAAGGGTGAGCAGATCGGCCAAGCGGTGCGCCAGGCGCGCATTCAGGCGCTGAGCGTTCCACCCAGCGCCTCGTAGGAGCCCAGTCCTCTGGGCGATGGCTTCCTGCCCAAATTCAGCCTTGGCCTACACCGCCATGACCTGATCACTGTTAGCTTGGCGGGGCATGCCATCCCTTGCGTCATCCCCGTCGGTGCTGCCGCCGATCTCGCCATCGGACACGGCGCTGTTTCTGGATTTCGACGGCACGCTGGCTGACATCGCGCCCCGGCCGGAGGCCGTGCAGGTAGCTCCGGCCTTGATCGAGCTCTTGCAGGAATTGGCTGAGCGGCTGGACGGTGCGCTGGCCATCGTCTCTGGCCGTCGGCTGGCCGACCTCGACCATTTCCTGGCCCCGCTCCAGCTGCCTGCAGCCGCCGAGCATGGCGCACTCCGGCGCTTGGCGTCGGGCCGCCTCACCGAACCCCGCCCGCCCGACCTGCGCTATGCGACCGTGGTGGCCGAGGAACTCATGCGCCACTATCCCGGCCTGCGCATGGAGCGCAAGACCAGCGCCGTGGCTCTGCACTACCGCCAACGGCCCAGCCTGGAGCAGACCTGCCTGGACGCCATGGCCGAGGCCTGCGACCGCACGCCAGGCACGGAACTCTTGCGTGGCAAGTGCGTGGTCGAGCTCAAGCTGCTGGGTGTGAACAAAGGGCAGGCCATGGCCTGCTTCATGAAGGAGGCGCCCTTCGCCGGACGTCAGCCCTGGTTCGCCGGCGATGACCTCACCGACGAAACCGGCTTTGTCTGGGTGCAGCAGGCCGGGGGTGCCGGCATCAAGGTGGGGCAGGGCAGCACCGCTGCGCTGCACCGCTGTGACAGCCCTGCCGGTTTGCGGCAGTGGCTGGCTCACTCGCTGCTCGCTATGCGCCAAGCTGCCCCAGGCCTGAGTCGGGCCGGGCCTGCATGAACGCCACCCAGGCAGCCGCCCGTTTTGCCCCGGCGGCGCCGTGCTCGCTGTCGCTGGGCCTGATTGGCAACTGCGCTTTCAGCGCACTGGTGGACCAGCGGGGGCGCATTGTGTGGTGCTGCCTACCCCGCTTCGATGGCGACCCGATCTTCAGCGCCCTGCTCAACCCGGGCGATGGGCAGGACGCCGGGCAGAGCGCCTTTGCCATTGAAATCGAGGACTTCGCCGAGGCCCGCCAGTGGTACGAGCCGAACACCGCCGTGCTCAAGACGCAACTCTTTGACCGCCTGGGCCAAGGCCTGGAGATCACGGACTTTGCGCCGCGGTTTTTTTCACGCTCGCGCTTTTTCAAGCCCACCACCATCGTGCGCCGCGTGCGGCCCCTGAGCGGGGCGCCGCGCATCCGGGTGTCGGTGGATGTGCGCTTTGACTGGGGCCGCATCGAGCCGCTGATCACGCGTGGCAGCAACCATGTGCGTTTTGTGGGGCCGGAGATGACCCTGCGCCTGTATAGCGACGCCTCCATTGCGCACCTGCTCTCGCGCCAGCCCTTTTTGCTCACGCGCGAGCACGACTTTTTACTGGGCCCCGACGAGACGCTGGAGCTGGGCATCGCCGACACGGCACGCCACTTCGAGCAGGAGACCCTGGGTTTTTGGCGGCGCTGGAGCCAGCGCCTGCACATTCCGCTGCAGTGGCAGCAGGCCGTCATTCGTGCGGCCATCACGCTCAAGCTCTCGCTGTATGAAGACACCGGTGCCATCGTGGCGGCCATGACCACCAGCATTCCGGAGGCCCCGAGGAGCGGGCGCAACTGGGACTACCGCTACTGCTGGCTGCGCGATGCCTTTTTCGTGATCCGCGCACTCAACAGCCTCTCGGAAGTGGGCACCATGGAAGACTATGTGCGCTGGCTGTTCAACATCGTGGTGGCCGCGCGCGGCGGGCACATCCAGCCGCTGTACGGCCTGGGCCTGGAGCACGAGCTGCCCGAGCAGGTGCTGACCCACCTGGGCGGCTACCGGGGCATGGGGCCTGTGCGCGTTGGCAACCAGGCGCAGGAGCATTTTCAGCACGATGTGTATGGCAACGTGGTGCTGGGTGCGGCTCAGGCCTTTCATGACCAGCGCATCCTGCGTGCCGCCGGCGTGGCCGAGTTCCAGCAGCTCGAGGCCGTGGGCGAGCAGGCCAGGCGCACCTTCGACCTGCCCGATGCGGGCATGTGGGAGCTGCGCACGCGCGCCCGGGTGCACACCTCCTCGGCCCTGATGTGCTGGGCCGCCTGCGATCGGCTGGCCAAGATCGCGCCTACCCTGAACCTGCCCGAGCGCGCGGCCTACTGGAAGGGCCATGCGGATGCCATGCGCGAGCGCATCTTGAAGGACGCCTGGAGCGAGGAGCGCCAGTCCTTTGCCGAGAGCTTTGGCGGGCGCGACCTCGACGCCAGTGCGCTGCTCATGATTGAGGTCGGCTTCATCGATGCACACGACCCGCGCTTTGTCGCTACCGTTGCCGCCCTGGAGACGCACCTGTGCGACGGGCCCTACATGCGCCGCTACGAGGCCCCCGACGACTTTGGCAAGCCCGAGACGGCCTTCAACATCTGCACCTTCTGGCGCATCGATGCGCTGGCCCGGCTGGGCCGCAAGGCCGAGGCGCGCGAGATCTTCGAGACCATGCTCGCTGCCCGCAACCACCTGGGGCTGTTGTCCGAAGACACACACCCGGTCACAGGCGAGATGTGGGGCAACTTCCCGCAGACCTACTCCATGGTCGGCATCATCAACGCCGCGGTGCGCCTGTCTGCGCCGTGGGACAGCGTCATCTAGGGCCTGCCATGCCGCGCCTGGTCATCGTCTCCAACCGCGTGGCCGATCCGCGCCGGCCCTCTGCCGGTGGCCTGGCCGTGGCCCTGGGCGACGCGCTGCAAGGCAGGGGCGGGCTCTGGTTTGGCTGGAGCGGCCACATCATCCGCGAAGGCCAGCCAGTCGAGGAGGCGCTGCATGTGCAGCAGACCGGTTCGGTGACCTTGGCCACGGTGGACCTGTCGCAGGAGGAGCACGACGGCTACTACCTGGGCTACAGCAACGGCGTGCTCTGGCCCGTGTTCCATAACCGGCTCGACCTCGCCGACCTGGATGCCGGCTTCGTGGGCAGCTACCGGCGCGTGAACCAGCTCTTTGCGCGCCAGCTCAAGGCCCTGCTGCGGCCCGACGACATCGTCTGGGTGCACGACTACCACCTCATCCCCCTGGCTTTGGAGCTGCGCACGCTCGGCTGTGCGCAGCGCATGGGTTTTTTCCTGCACATTCCCATGCCGCCGCCGCTGCTGTTGGCGGCCATTCCCCAGGCCGATTGGCTGGTGCGTGCGCTGTTTTCCTACAACCTGGTGGGCTTCCAGAGCCAGGGGGACCTCGCGCACTTTGCCAGCTATGCCGAGGTGGAAGCCGGTGCCCGGCGGCTCGATGGCCAGCGTTGGCAGGCCTATGGCCGCACGCTGCAGGCTGCGAGCTTTCCCATCGGGATTGATGTGGACGATTTCGCTGCACTCACGCATGCCGCCGAGGCGCGCGACATGTACGAGCGCATGCGCCAGGCCTACGCCGGACGGCGCATCCTGCTGGGGGTGGAGCGCCTGGACTACTCCAAGGGCCTGCCCCAGCGCTTCAAGGCCTTTGCCAAGCTGCTCAAGAACCACCCAGAGAACATCCGCAGCACCACGCTGATTCAAATCGTCTCGCCAAGCCGCGAAGCCCTGGTCAGCTACAGCGGTCTGCGGCAGGAACTCGAGAGCCTCACGGGCGCGCTCAATGGCGACTACGGCGAGCTCGACTGGGTGCCGGTGCGCTACATGCACCGCAACGTGGCGCGCCGGCGCCTGCCGGGCTTGTATCGGCTGGCGCGTGTGGCCTTGGTGACGCCGCTGCGCGACGGCATGAATCTGGTGGCCAAGGAGTTCATCGCGGCGCAAGACCCGGCCGACCCCGGCGTGCTGGTGCTCTCACGCTTTGCCGGCGCCGCTGAGCAGCTTAAAGAAGCCTTGCTGGTGAACCCCTACGACACCGACGGCACCTGCGAGACCATCCAGCAGGCTCTGCACATGCCCCTGACCGAGCGCCAGCGCCGCCACCAAAAGCTGCTTGAGCGCATCCGCGCGCAGGACGTGCACTGGTGGCGCCGCACCTTCCTGGAGGCTCTCACCGCCACCCAGGGCGACGACCACCGTGTGGCCTTGCCTTCGCTGGCGTGAGGCAGGATTGCGGCCTTGCGAGCCCCTCACCCCAGCCCTCTCCCCAAAGGGGC
The DNA here is from genome assembly GCA_947457975.1 of Comamonadaceae bacterium. GTDB lineage: Bacteria > Pseudomonadota > Gammaproteobacteria > Burkholderiales > Burkholderiaceae_C > Polaromonas. The sequence continues at coordinate 5,477 of CANGYC010000170.1, forward strand.
GAGGGAGTGGAAGATAACGGGGCCCGCATGTCACCCTCGCCTCTTTGGGGAGAGGTAGTGGGAGAGAGCGGGGTCCG
>CANGYC010000171.1 GCA_947457975.1 Comamonadaceae bacterium
AAAGGTCGATGCAAGTGCATCCGGGTGAACTCACCACGGTCATGTACGAGTTCCAGAACGTGCAAGACCGCACCATGGCAGCTCAGGCCATTCCGAGTTACGCCCCCAGGCAGTCGGCCTCGCACTTCAACAAACTCGAGTGCTTCTGCTTCAACCAGTACACCCTGGCGCCGGGCGAGAAAAAGCAGTGGCCCGTGGCCTTTGTGATCGATTCCAAGCTGCCCAAGGACGTAACCACCATCACGCTGTCCTACACCTTCTTTGAGGTGGGTGGCAAAGTGCCGTCTGCACCGGCGGGCACCGTCAGCATGTCCGCGCCTGTTTTGCAGCCGCAACTGGCCCTGGTCACCGGAGCGGGTACATGAGTGTGATGCTGGACCGCGCTCCCAAGCCTTCAGTGTGGCGCACCATCAAGGCAGTGGCTTGGTCTTTCGTGGGCCTGCGTGGGCGTCAAGGCTATGAGCAGGACATCAGAAGCATCAATCCCTTGCACCTGGTGCTGGTGGGTTTGATAGGGGTCTTTGTTTTCGTGGGCGGCTTGATCATCCTCGTGAACTGGATCGTCACCACATAAACCGGAGGAGCTGTGCGCCACGGGGTGCGCGGCACGAGATTTTTCGCAGAGATTTGAGAACCAGAGGAAAAAGTATGTCGTCAGTCACACATGGGTCCACACCCTACTACTACGTGCCCAGCGAATCGCGCCATCCCTTCATGGCGGCGGTTGGCCTTTTCTTCGTGATCCTGGGCGCAGGGCAGTGGATCAACGGAGCCGGTTGGGGTGCTTACTCGCTGGCTTTCGGCCTGCTGTGGTGGCTCACCGTTCTGTACCAGTGGTTCAAGGATGCAGTGTCCGAGAGCGAAGGTGGCCTCTACAGCGACCGCATCGACATGTCCTACCGCTGGAGCATGAGCTGGTTCATCTTCTCCGAAGTGATGTTCTTTGGCGCCTTTTTCACCGCCTTGTGGTGGGCCCGGTCTCACTCTGTGCCGGCTCTGGGCAGCCTGGAGAATTCGCTGCTCTGGCCTGATTTCCGAGCCGTCTGGCCCACCGTTGAGGCCGGTATGACCGCCTCGCCTGCCGGCATCGTGGAGCCCTTCTCGACGGTGGGTCCTTTCTGGCTGCCCACCATCAACACGGCCCTGCTGCTGACCTCCGGCGTCACCCTCACCATCGCCCACCATGCCCTGCGCGAAGGCCACCGTGCCAAGACCATCCAGTACATGTGGCTCACCGTTTTGCTGGGTGTGATCTTCCTGGGTGTGCAGGGCTATGAGTACTTCCACCTCTACAGCGACCTGAACCTCAAGCTCAACTCCGGCATCTACGGCTCCACCTTCTACATGCTGACCGGGTTCCACGGTTTCCACGTCTTCGTGGGCATGCTGATGCTGCTGTTCATCACCCTGCGTCTGCAAAAAGGCCATTTCACTGCGGAACGTCACTTCGGCTTCGAGGGCGCCGCCTGGTATTGGCACTTTGTCGACGTGGTCTGGCTGGGCTTGTACATCCTGGTGTACTGGCTTTAAGCCGGTCAGGGCCGAGGCCCTGCGCGCGTTCAAGCAAAAAGGCCGCAACGCGGCCTTTTTTGTTCATGCGTTCAAGCGCAGTGCGACAGACTGTGGTTAGCCCGCAGGCAGGCCTTTGGGCTGGATGTAGCCCAGCTTGTAGGCCACCAGGACGCAGATAAACAGCAGGATGGAAAAGCCCACCCGGAACGCCAGCGCACGAGCCATGTGGCTGGTCTTGGCCTTGCCCTTGGTGCCATCTTTCATCATGAAGTAAAGGGCGCTGGCCAGGGCCCCGAGAATGGCGATGAAAGCCGCTGCGATCAAATAAGTCATACGCCGAATTATCAACCCATGACTGCGCCAACACCTTCAACTTCACCGGCGCCAGCCCGCTGGCGCAGCGCGCGCTTTTGGGTGCTCACCGTGGCTGCCTGGAGCATGATCGCGCTGACTGCCTCGCTGGGCCGCTGGCAGATGAACCGTGCCGAGTACAAGCAGCACTTGGCCGAATCCATGGCCGCGCGGGCCCAGGAGCCGCCCCTGGACCACCGCGCCTTGCTCAAGAGTAATGTGCTCGCTGCGGATGTACATCGCCGCGTCAGCTTGCGGGGGCGCTGGCTGGCCGAGCACACGGTCTACCTGGACAACCGTCCCATGCAGAAGCGGCCCGGCTTCTGGGTCTACACGCCGCTTGAGCTGGAAGGCTCTGCGAAGGTGTTGCTGGTGCAGCGCGGCTGGATTCCCCGCGATTTCGCCGACCGCGCGCGGCTGGCCCCGGTGCAGACACCGCAGGGCCTGGTCGAGGTGGCCGGGCGCTTGGCCCTGTCGCCGGGCAAGCTATACGAGTTCAAGGGCGAGGAGGGCGGCCCAATCCGGCAAAATCTCGATATCGCGTCGTATCGCATCGCGACCGGTCTGGACCTGTTGGATGCGCTGGCGGTCCAGACCGGGCCGGCGAGCGAAGGTCTGCAGCGCCAGTGGGATGCGCCCGACAGTGGGGTCGACAAGCACCATGGCTACGCCTTCCAGTGGTTTGGCTTGTGCGCCTTGCTGGTCGGTCTGTACGTCTGGTTCCAGGCGCTGTCACCGGCCCTCAAGAGAAGAAAGCAAGTCCGGCCTCCGGCCGCTGAGTGAACATGTCCCAAGTCCCTGCCTCGCCCTCTTCTTCGGACCAGCCGCTGGGCCTGACCGTCCACGACCTGCCCACCCCCGAGCAGGCAGCACAGCCGCCCACGCGCATGGGGCGCTGGAAGATGCTGTTCATCTTGCTGGTGTGCGCCTCGCCGGTGATCGCTTCTTACCTGACCTATTACGTCATCCGTCCCGAGGGCCGGCGCAATTTCGGCGAGCTGATCAATCCGCAGCGCCCACTGCCCGACCTGCAGGCCCGTGCACTGGACGGCCAGCCCGTGGCGCTGCGCAGCCTCAAGGACCAGTGGCTGCTGGTGTCGGTGGGCGGTGGGGACTGTGCTGCCGCTTGTCAGCAGAATCTGTACTTCCAGCGCCAGCTGCGTGAGTCCCTGGGCCGGGAAAAGGACCGGCTGGACCGCGTGTGGCTGATCAGCGATGACGCGCCTGTGGCCGACGCGTTGCAGCCGGCCCTGGACGGGGCGACTGTTCTGCGTGTGCCAGCCGAACAACTGGCCGCCTGGCTGGTGCCGACGGCTGGCCAAGCGCTGCAGGCGCACCTCTTTGTGGTCGATCCCCTGGGCAACCTGATGATGCGCTTTCCACCCGGACTGGACCTGGCCACGGCGGCCAAGGCCAAGAAAGACCTGGAGCGCCTGCTGCGTGCCTCCAACAGCTGGGACCAGCCCGGTCGCCCCTGAGCAGCTGAGCCCACCAGACCTTCGCCATGCCTGAACAAGCGCTCTACGACTTTGGTCCCACCGGCCGCATGATGCTCATGGGTGTGCTGCTGGCCCTGGGCCCCCTGGCCTGGGTCTGGCTGCGGCGCCGCGACGCCGCGCCCGCCCAGCGCCTGCGCCTCTTGACCCTGCTCACCCTGTTCCTCACCTTCGACCTCGTGCTCTTCGGCGCCTTCACGCGCCTGACCGACTCGGGCCTGGGTTGCCCCGACTGGCCTGGTTGCTACGGCAGCGCCAGTCCGGTGGGCGCACGCCAGGCCATCAGCCAGGCCCAGGAAGCCATGCCCACCGGGCCGGTCACGCACACCAAGGCCTGGATCGAGATGATCCACCGCTACCTGGCCACCGGCGTGGGCGTGCTCATCCTCACTTTGGCCGTGGCCAGCTGGGCCGCCTGGCGGCAGGCGCAGCGCAGCCCCCAGGGAGGGCGCCCCGCCGTCTCGCCCTGGTGGCCCAGCTTCACGCTGGTGTGGGTCTGCCTGCAAGGGGCCTTCGGTGCGCTCACCGTCACCATGAAGCTGTTCCCGCTCATTGTCACCTTGCATCTGCTCGGCGGCATGGGCCTCTTGGCCTTGCTGCGTGTGCAGTCCACCCGCTATGCGCTGGCCGGCGGTGAACTCGCCCCGGTGCAACTCTCCCCTGCGGTGCGCGGCTTCCTGCTGGCGTCGTTTGTGCTGCTGTGGCTGCAGATCGCCCTGGGCGGCTGGGTCAGCACCAACTATGCGGTGCTCGCCTGCACCGATTTCCCGGCGTGCCAGGGCTCCTTCTGGCCCGCCATGGACTTTCAGCCCGCCTTCACGCTCTGGCGCGAACTGGGCCAGGGCCGGGGGGGCGAGAACATCAGCTTCCAGGCGCTCACTGCCATTCACTACGTGCACCGCCTAGCGGCCTACGCCGTCATCGCGGCCCTGCTGCTGCTGGCCTGGCTGCTGCGTGGTCCGTCCACGCGCGCCCTTTGCCTCTGGCTCTTGGCCCTGGTGGCCTGGCAGTTCGCCAGTGGCCTGAGCAACGTGGTGCTGGGCTGGCCCCTGGTGGCCGCCGTGGCCCACACCGCAGGTGCTGCTGGTCTGGTGATCCTGCTCACGGGGGCGATCGCCTCCACCGGCTCGGCCGAGCCGGCACGCGCCCCCAACTCTTTGAACGCTTCCCGACTGTCCGCATGACCACGCCCAAATCTGCCACCCTGGCGGCCGCGCCCCTGAGCTCGCGCTGGTCTCAGTTCTACGCGCTGACCAAACCGCGCGTGGTGCAGCTCATCGTCTTCTGCGCCCTCATCGGCATGGTGCTGGCCGTGCCCGGGGCGCCCAGCCTGGCCGACCTTCGCCTGGCGGCACTGGCCTGCGCAGGCATCTGGCTGGTGGCCGGTGCGGCTGCGGCTTTCAACTGCATCGTGGAGCAGCACATCGATGCGCGCATGCGCCGCACCGCCTGGCGGCCCACGGCCAAGGGCGAACTGAGCAATACCCAGACTCTGGCCTTTTCGGCGCTGCTGTGCGGCATGGGCTCCTTCATCCTCTACGTCTGGGTCAACCCGCTGACCATGTGGCTGACCTTTGCCACCTTCGTCGGCTATGCGGTGGTCTACACCGTGGTGCTTAAGCCCATGACGCCGCAGAACATCGTCATCGGCGGCGCCTCCGGCGCGATGCCGCCGGTGCTGGGCTGGGCCGCGGTCACCGGCGAGGTCACGCCACAGGCGCTGACCCTGTTTCTGATCATCTTTGCCTGGACACCGCCGCACTTCTGGGCGCTGGCGCTGTACCGCAAGCATGAATACGCCAAGGCCGGCGTGCCGATGCTGCCGGTGACCCACGGCGACCACTTCACCCGCCTGCACGTGCTGCTGTACACGCTGATCCTGATCGCCTGCTCGGCGTTGCCCTTCGTCACCCGGCTTTCCGGACTGCCTTATCTCGCGGCTGCGATGCTGCTCGGCGCGGTGTTCCTGTATTACGCGGTCAAGATCTACACGGATTACAGCGATGCGCTGGCGCGGCGCACTTTCCGCTACTCGATCCTGTATCTCACGCTGCTCTTCGCCGCGCTGCTGGTCGACCACTACCTGCAGCTGCTGTTCTGAGCCCGGCATGAAATTGACCGCCGCAATCGCTGCCGCGGCCCTGCTGGTGCTGGCCGGCTGCGGCCGCCCCGAGGCGC
>CANGYC010000172.1 GCA_947457975.1 Comamonadaceae bacterium
GCCTTCGGGCCGCCTTTTTTTTGGGGATACTCTGAAGTCTCCCTCTTCAATACAAGCCCATGCTTGAAAAAACCCTGTGGCACCCGGTCGCCCTGACCGAGGCCGTAACGAATGCCCCCCTGGCCGCCACCTTGCTGGGTGAATCCCTGGTGCTGTGGCGCAGCACCGATGGCCAGGCCCATGCCTGGCTGGACCGCTGTCCGCACCGCGGCGCCCGACTCTCGCTTGGCCGGGTGCACGAGAACCGTCTGGAGTGCCCCTACCACGGCTGGCAGTTCGACACCGCCGGTGTCTGCAGTCAGGTGCCGGCGCTGCCCGCCTTCACGCCGCCGCAGAGCCACTGCACCACGGCCTTTGAAGTGCAAGTTGCCTACGGTCTGGTGTGGGTCCGGCTGGCGCGCCCCACCGGCGAGGACACGCTGCTGCCCGCTTTTGACGATGCCGGGCTTCGCAGCGTCAATTGCGGCCCCTACGACGTGGCCACCAGCGCCCCCCGGGTGGTGGAGAACTTCCTGGACATGGCGCACTTTTCCTTTGTGCACGAGGGCTGGCTGGGCAGCCGCGAGCACACCCACATCGAGGACTACCGCGTCGAAGCCCGTCCCCACGGCGTGCGGGCCACCGGCTGCAAAGCCTGGCAGCCGCGCTCGAACCTGCATTCCGTGGCGCCCGCGCAGGTGGAATACGTTTACGAGGTGACTGCGCCCTATGCGGCGGTGCTGGGCAAGGTGCCCGAGGCGGGCAGCACGGCAGTCGATGGCTGGCGCGAGTCGATTGGCCTCTTCGTCTGCCCCCTCACGCCCGAGAGTTGCCGTGTCTGGTTCAGGCTGGCCATGGCCGACTTTGACAGCCCCGATGACCAGCTGCGCGCGTTCCAGCACACCATCTTTCTGCAAGACCAGCCGGTGCTGGAATCCCAGCAGCCCCGCTGCCTGCCGCTGGACCTGCAAGCTGAACTGCACACGGCAGCCGACCGCCTGTCTTCGGCCTACCGCCGCCACCTTCGACAGCTGGGCATCACCTTTGGAACCTGCTGATGAAAGCGCTGCCCTTGGTTCCTCGCGAGCATCTGCCAGAGTTCCTTCGCGCCCTGCCAAAGGCCGAGCTGCATATCCACATTGAAGGCTCACTCGAGCCTGAGCTCATCTTCAAGCTTGCCAAGCGCAATGGCGTGGCGCTGAGTTACCCCAGCGTGGAGGCGCTGCGCCAGGCCTACGCCTTCACCGACCTGCAAAGCTTTCTGGATATTTACTACGCCGGTGCCAGCGTGCTGCTGCACGAGCAGGACTTCTACGACATGGCCTGGGCCTATTTTGAAAAGGCCGCGGCCGACCATGTGCTGCATGCCGAACTCTTCTTCGATCCGCAGACCCACACGGCCCGCGGCGTGGCCATGGGCACGGTGATCGGCGGCCTGCACCACGCCTGCGAGGATGCGCGCGCCCGGCTGGGCATCAGCTCGGCGCTGATTCTGTGCTTTCTGCGCCACCTCAGCGAAGAAGACGCCTTCACCACCTTGGAACAAGCCCTGCCCTATCGCGAGCGCTTCATCGGCGTGGGCCTGGATTCCAGCGAGCGGGGGAATCCGCCCGAAAAGTTCGCACGGGTGTTTGCCCGCTGCAGCGAGCTCGGGCTGCACCGCGTGGCCCATGCGGGCGAAGAAGGACCGCCAGCCTTCATCACCACCGCCCTGGACGTGCTGAAGGTCGAGCGCATCGACCACGGCGTGCAGGCCATCTTTGACCCGCAGCTGATCGAGCGCCTGGCCCGCGAACGCGTGCCCCTCACGGTCTGCCCGCTGTCCAACCTGCGCCTGCGCGTGACACCCGACCTTTCCAAGCACCCGCTCAAGCAGTTGCTCGACGCGGGCGTGATGGTCACGATCAACTCGGACGACCCGGCCTACTTCGGTGGCTACCTGAACGAGAACTTCCTGCAGACCTTCGCAGCCCTGCCCCTGGACGCGGCCGATGCCGTGCGCCTGGTGCGGCACAGTTTTGAGGCGAGCTTCGTCGACGAGGCCACGCGCGCCGGCTTCATGCGCCAGTTGGACGACTGCCTTGCCCGCTTCCTCTGAGCGGCGCGCCAGGCAGGTGGCCGCCTGCGGCTTGGTGGGCCTGGCGGTGGCCATGGGGCTGGGGCGCTTTGCCTTTACCCCGGTGCTGCCCATGATGCTGGACGACGGCCTGCTGAGCCTGCGCGAGGCCAGCTGGCTGGCCAGCAGCAACTACCTGGGCTACCTGCTCGGGGCGCTGGCCTGCGCGCTGCAACCGGCGCTGTGGTCCAGGCTCGCGCATGCCCCGCAACCAAGTTTTGCATCGCTCATCGCGCTGGGCCTAGCGGCTACCACGCTGCTGACGCTGGGCATGGCCCTGCCCTGGCCCGGCGCCTGGGCCGCGCTGCGCTTTGCGGCTGGCCTGGCCAGCGCGCTGGTGTTCATCTACACCTCCGGCTGGTGCCTGGCGCAGCTCACGCGCCTGGGCCGACCGGCCTGGGGCGGCGTGATGTATGCCGGCCCGGGCGCCGGCATCGCCATCAGCGGCCTGGCTGCCAGCGCCATGGTGGCTCAGGCGTGGAGCGCACCCGCCGCCTGGCTGGTCATGGGGCTGCTGGCGGCCCTGGGCACGGCCCTGGCGTGGACCGTGCTGCGCGCACCGGGCAGCAGCGAAGAAAGACTGGCGTCGGCTCCGCCCGCCTCCCCCACAGCGGGGGTGCGCCACGGCGGAGCTGAACAGGCCCTGCTGGTGCTGGGCTATGGCCTGGCGGGCCTGGGCTACATCATCAGCGCCACCTTTTTGCCCGTGATCGCGCGCACGGCGCTGCCCGGCTCGGTGTGGCTGGACTTGTTCTGGCCGCTCTTTGGCTTGGGCGTGGTGGTCGGGGCGCTGCTGTCCACACGGCTGCCCCTGCACCTGGACCGGCGGCTCCTGCTGATGCTCAGCTACGTGGTGCAGGCCGCCGGCATCCTGGTGGGCTTATGGCAGCCCACGGTGGCCGGCTTCGTGGCGGGTAGCCTGCTGCTGGGCCTGCCCTTCACGGCCCTGACATTCTTTGCGATGCAGGAAGCTCGGCGCATCAAGGGCGGCACGGCCACCGGCTTCATGGGCCTGCTGACGGCCACCTACGGCCTGGGACAGGTGCTGGGCCCCCTGTTGGTGGCCGAGCTGATCAGGCACACCGACACGGCGCGCGGCTTTGAGCTCGGTCTGGGCGTCGCGGCCGGCGGGTTGCTGCTGGGCGCGGCCCTGTTCGGCGCCATGATGCGCCGCTATCCAGCCCGCTAGGGCGGCTCAGCTACCTCGGTAGGTGGAGTAGCTCCAGGGGCTCACGAGCAGGGGCACGTGGTAGTGCGCGGCTGCATCGGCCACGCCAAAATCCAAGCTCACCTTGTTCAAGAGGCTCGGTTCCGGCAAGGCCACGCCCCGGGCCTTGAAATAGCCGGCCACATTAAAGACCAAGCGGTAGGTGCCCACCTTCAGGCTCGCGTTGTCATAGAGCGGGCCATCAGGGTTGCGGCCGTCGGCATTGAGCACAAAGGACTTGACCAGCGTGGCGGCATCGCCGACTGTGGTGAAGAGCGAGACCTGCATGCCTGCGGCGGGACAGCCATGCATGGTGTCCAGGACGTGTGTGGAAAGGCCCATGGTTCGCTCCTTCGAATATGTGAACAGGGTTTTGGTTTACCGAAAGTGTATACAAAAATAGCATTTGGTCTATGATGGATTGCATGGAAACGTCCACCACCGACGCGATCGTGCAGGCCCTGACCAAGGCCATCGTCGACCACCGCTTGCACCCGGGCACCAAGCTGGCCGAGCAGAAGCTGGCCGACCACTTCGGGGTCTCGCGCACCCTGGTGCGGCAAGCGCTGTTCCAACTGTCGCAGAACCGTCTCATCCGCCTGGAGCCGGCGCGGGGCGCCTTCGTGGCTGCGCCTTCGGTGGAAGAGGCGCGCCAGGTATTTGCCGTGCGCCGCATGCTCGAAGCCGAGATGACGCGCAACTTCGTGCGCGAAGCCACGCCGGCGCGCATCAAGGCGCTGAAGGCACACGTGCAGCGTGAGAAAGCCTCGCTCAGCGGCAACGACGCATCCAGCCGGGTGGAACTGCTGGGCGACTTTCATGTGCGCATGGCCGAGCTCATGGGCAACCAGGTGCTGGCGCAACTGCTCAATGAGCTGATCTCGCGCTGCGCGCTAATCACCCTCATGTACCAATCGCAAAAAGCCGCTGAGCATTCGCACGAAGAGCACGCCGAAATCGTCAAGGCGCTCAGCCAGGGCGATGCAGAACTCGCCGTGCGCCTGATGAACGAGCACCTGCTCAACGTCGAACAGAACCTCACCTTCGACCGCAAGCTTCCCACCAACGACATCTCCATGGCACTGTCATGACCTACGACTCCACGGCCCCCTACCCCCGCGACCTGGTCGGCTACGGCCGCAATCCGCCGCATGCACAGTGGCCCGGCCAAGCCCGCGTGGCGGTGCAGTTCGTGCTGAATTACGAGGAAGGCGGCGAAAACGCCACGCTGCACGGCGACGCGGGCAGCGAGCAGTTCCTCTCCGAGATGTTCAACCCACCGAGCTTTCCTGAGCGGCACCTCTCCATGGAAGGCATTTACGAATACGGCTCGCGCGTGGGCGTCTGGCGCCTCTTGCGCGAGTTTGAAAAGCGCGGCCTGCCGCTCACGGTGTTCGGTGTGTCCATGGCGCTGGAGCGCCACCCGGAGCTGACGGCCGCCTTCGTTGAACTGGGCCACGAGATTGCCTGCCACGGCTGGCGCTGGATCCACTACCAGGGCATGGCGCCCGAGCTTGAGCGCGAGCACATGAACCGCGGCATCGCCATTCTGGAAAAGCTCACCGGCCAAAAGCACGGCAACAGCCTCCATGGCGCCGGCTGGTACACCGGCCGAGACAGCCCCAACACGCGCCGCCTGGTGGTGGACCACGGCGGCTTCGAGTACGACAGCGACTACTACGGCGATGACCTGCCCTTCTGGATGAAGGTGCAAAAAACCTCCGGTGAAGTGGTGCCGCATCTGGTGGTGCCCTACACGCTGGATGTCAACGACATGCGCTTTTCTCTGCCGCAGGGCTACTCGCAGGCCGAGGACTTCTTCATTTACCTGCGTGACAGCTTCGATGCGCTCTATGCCGAAGGCGCCGACAGGCCCAAGATGATGAGCGTGGGCATGCACTGCCGCCTGCTGGGCAAGCCCGGCCGCATCGTGGCGCTGCAAAAATTCCTGGACCACATCGCACGGCATGACCGCGTGTGGGTGTGCCGCCGCATCGACATCGCGCGCCACTGGAAGGCGACGCACCCCTACCAAGGCTGAACGCCATGCCCCTTTCCCTGGAACAACTCAACGCCGCCTCCGCCGCAGAGGCCGTGGCCCTGCTGGACGGCATTTACGAACACTCGCCCTGGGTGGCCGAGCGCGCGATGGGCGAGCGTCCTTTCCGGTCGCTGGCCCACCTCAAGCACGCCCTGGTCGCGGCCCTGGCCCGCTCCTCGGTGGAAGAA
>CANGYC010000173.1 GCA_947457975.1 Comamonadaceae bacterium
CAGGGCGGTCAGCTGCCGCTGGAGGTGCTCGACCCGCTGGAGATCCGCCGGCGTCTGCTGGCTTAGCCAGAACACGCTGACCCCCACTTTCAGGAGATCACGATGCCCATGACCTTGCCCCGAATCCTGCGCCCGCTGCTGGCAAGCGCTGCCGCTGTGCTGGCTTTTTCTGCCGGTGCACAAGACTTTCCAAACCGGCCCCTGACCATGGTCATGCCATACGCCCCAGGCGGGCCTGGCGACGTGATCACCCGGGTGTTTGCCGGGGCCTTCCAGCGCATCCTGGGCCAGCAGGTGGTGGTGGAGAACCCGGCCGGGGCATCGGGCACCGTGGGTTCGGGGCGGGTGGCGCGGGCCAAGCCCGATGGCTACACCCTCTTGATGATTCACGTGAGCCATGCCACCAACGTGGCCATGTTCAAGAACCTGCCCTACGACCCGGTCGCCGATTTCGAGCCCATTGGCTCGGCCACCAGCGGCCCCATGCTGATTGCGGCGCGCACGGGCTTTCCGGCCAAAGATTTGCCCGAGTTCATCAGCTACCTGCGGGCCAACGCGCCCAAGATCAGCCTGGCCCATGCGGGCGTGGGCTCGGCCTCGCACCTGTGCGGCCTGATGATGCAAAGCGTCTTGGGCGTCAAGCTCAACGAGATTCCCTATAAGGGCACGGGCCCGGCTCTCAACGACCTGATGGGCGGCCAGGTGGATCTGCTGTGCGACCAGACCTCCGGCACCGTGCCTTCGATCAAGGGCGGCAAGATCAAGGCCTACGCCGCCGCTGGCCGCAGCCGCCTGCCGCAGCTGCCTGAACTGCCCGCCATCTCCGAGGCCGGTGTGCAGGGCTTTGATATCAACATCTCTTTTGGCCTATACGCTCCCAAGGGCACCCCCAAGCCTGTGATCGATACCCTGACCGCGACCCTGCAAAAAGCGGTGACCGACCCCGAGGTGCGCCAGCGCCTGGAGGGCATGGGCGTGTCGGCCGTGTCCACTGAGCGCGCCCGTCCGGAGGCCTTGCGCGCCCACCTGCGCCAAGAGATCGAGGTGCTGGGCGGTCTGCTGCTGAGGGCGGGAGTCAAGCCCGATTGACGCCATCTGAAACGAGGGAGGGCGGCTGGGTTCCCCTGGGTGTCACCCTGGGCATCCAGGCCATGGTGGCCATGGCCTTGCTGACCCTGCCGGTCATGGCGCCCCAGGTGGCGCGCAGCCTGCAGGTGGCGCCCTCCATGGTGGGGGCCTATGTGTCCATGAGCTACCTGGGCGCCATGGCCGCCAGTCTGCTGGGGGGCAGCGCCAGTCGGCGCTGGGGCGCCATCCGGGTCAGCCAGGCCGGGCTCGTGCTGTGCGCCCTGGGCCTGCTGCTGTGCGCCGTGCCCTGGCTGCCGGCCATGGCCCTGGGGGCCGTGCTGATTGGGCTGGGCTACGGGCCCATCACCCCGGCCAGCTCGCATGTGCTGGCCCGCACCACGCCTGCCCACCGGCTATCGCTGGTGTTCTCTCTCAAGCAAACAGGGGTGCCCGTAGGCAGCATGCTGGCCGGTGCCCTGGTGCCTTCGCTCATGCTGGCCCTGGACTGGCAACACAGTCTGGTGCTGGTGGCCCTGGCCTGCGTGGTCTGCGCCGTGCTGAGCCAGCCGTTGCGCGCCGGTCTGGACGACGACCGCACGGGCGTGGCCACGCCGGGGGCGACCGGGCCGCTGGCTTCATTGCGCCTGGTGCTCTCGCATCCGGCGCTCTCGACCCTGGCCGCGTGCTCCTTTTTGTTCTCGATGGTTCAGATGTCGCTCACCACCTACCTGGTGACCTTTCTGCATCAGGACCTGGGCTACGGCCTGGTGGGCGCTGGCCTGGTGCTGGCCTTTGTCCAGATGGGCGGTGTGGGCGGACGCATTGCCTGGGGCTTCCTGGCCGACCGCTGGCTGGGGGCGCTGCCCATGCTCATGGCCCTGGCAGCGGTGATGGCTGCCAGTGCCCTGGGCACCACGGCGCTGGAGTCGGACACCCCGCGCTGGGTGGTGGTCGCGCTGCTCGTGGTGTTCGGTGCTTCAGCCATCGGCTGGAACGGCGTGTACCTGGCCGAGGTGGCCCGCCGTGCACCGCCCGGTCAGGCGGGCGTGGCCACGGGCGGCACGCTCGCCTGCACCTTCCTGGGTGTGGTGCTCGGGCCGCTGATCTTTGGCCTGCTCTCCGAGGCCTTTGGCGCCTACCGGGGCGGCTTTGCTGTATTGGCCGGCGTGGCGCTCACCAGTGGTGCGCTGCTGTGGCGGGCGTGGCGGCAGGCACCGGTGAACGCGCAGGCATGAAAAAGGGGCCCGAAGGCCCCTGGTGACTCAGCGTGTAAACGACGCGCAGATCAGTCGCGGTCGCCGCCGAAAATGCCCAGCAGCGACAGCAGGCTTTGGAACACATTGAACAGGCTCAGGTAGATGCCCAGTGTGGCGCTGATGTAGTTGGTCTCGCCGCCATCGATGATGCGCTTGAGGTCATAGAGGATGAAGGCCGAGAAGATACCCACGGCCAGCATGCTGATGACCACCATGCCGGTGGAGGAAGCCACGAAGACATTGATGATGGCACCCACCATCAGCAACAGAGCGCCGACGGTCAGCCACTTGCCCAGCGAGGACAGGTCGCGCTTGATGACGCCCGAGAGGCCGGCCATCAGGGCGAAGATGGCGGCGGTGCCGCCGAAGGCGGTCATCACGAGGTCGGTGCCGTTCTTGAAGCCCAGCACCACCGCAAGCATGCGCGAGAGCATCAGGCCCATGAAGAAGGTAAAGCCCAGCAGCACCGGCACGCCAGCAGCAGAGTTCTTGGTTTTCTCGATGGCAAACACGAAAGCGAAAGCGCCGCCCAGGAACACCACCAGGCCCAGTGCGCCGGAGAGGGCGGCTGTGATGCCGGTGGCCACGCCAAGCCAGGCGCCCAGCACCGTGGGCACCATGGTCAGCGCCAGCAGGGCGTAGGTGTTGCGCAGCACGCGGTTGCGCTCGGCTGCCGAGGGCAGGGCATAACCGTAGGGGTTGGCTTGATAGGACTCGTTCATGAGGTATCTCCTTGAGATGCTGGCCAGGGAAGCGGGCCGTCCTGCAAGCGGGGCGTCCGGTCTGACCATTCATGATTTTAGGGAGCGGGCCGGCAAATCAAGCCCTTCGACCTATTTTTTGTGAGGGTACTGGGCGCCAGCCTTGGCTGGGGGGCGGCAGCGCTGAGAGGTCGAGGGCTAAACTCATCGGCTTACTTCCTCACCAAGCACCTGCCCCATGAAAACCCGATCCAGCCTGGAACTGGCCGATGTCAAGAAGATCGCCGCCGCCGCCGAAGCAGAAGCCCTGAACAACAACTGGGCTGTGACCATTGCCATCGTCGACGAGGGCGGCCATTTGCTGCATCTGCAGCGCCTGGACGGAGCGCCACCTGTGTCTTCGCACATGGCGCCGGCCAAGGCCAACACGGCGGCGATGGGCCGCCGCGAGACCAAGATCTACGAGGACGTGATCAATGGCGGCCGCACCTCCTTCCTGAGCGCGCCGGTGCTCGAAGGCATGCTCGAGGGCGGCGTGCCCATCATGAAAGACGGCTTCTGCCTGGGCGCCGTGGGCGTGAGCGGTGTGAAGTCTCCTCAGGATGCGCAGATCGCCAAGGCCGGGATCGCCGCCATCGGCCTCTGAGGCTTGGCAGTGCCATGAAAAAAGCCGACCTCCGGGTCGGCTTTTTCTTGTCCGCAGCACACCGGTTCACTTGCGGGCAGGCTCCGTGATGAAGGCGATCTTGCTAAGTCCCGCCTGCTGGGCCGCCGCCATGGCCTGGGCCACGCGTTCGTAGCGGGTATTGCGGTCGCCACGGATGTGCAGGTCGGGTTGGGGGTTCTGCGCTGCCCCTGCCCTGAAACGCTCGGCCAGGGCTGAGTCGTCCAGCGCCTGCGCGTTGAGGAAGTACTGCCCCTGGGCATCGATGGACAGCAGCAGCACCTCGGCCTTGGTGGTCTGGGCGGCATTGCTGGCGCGCGGCAGGTCGACATTGACCGCGTGCTTCATCACGGGGATGGTGACCATAAAGATGATCAGCAGCACCAGCATGACGTCCACCAGGGGCGTCATGTTGATCTCGTTCATCACCTCGTCGGTGTCGTCCTGGGTTCCGAAAGCCATGGCGTCAGACCTATTTGAAGGGGCTGACCTTGGCGCCGCCCACACGGGCGCCGGTCATCAGGTAGGCATGCAGGTCGTGGGCGAAGCGGCCGAGCTTGTGCAAGATGCCCTTGTTGCCACGCACGAGGGCGTTGTAGCCCAGCACCGCCGGGATGGCCACGGCCAGGCCGAAGGCCGTCATGATGAGCGCCTCGCCGACCGGGCCGGCCACTTTGTCGATGGAGGCCTGGCCCGTGGTGCCGATGGCCACCAGCGCGTGGTAAATGCCCCAGACGGTGCCGAACAAGCCTACGAAAGGCGCGGTAGAGCCGACCGAGGCCAGCACCGCCAGGCCCGATTGCAGGCGGGCAGTGAAGTCATCGACCACCTGGCGCAGGTTGCGCGTGACCCACTCGTTGCGGTCGAGTGCATCCTGCAATTGGGCTTCGGTGTTTTGGTGGTGGGTCGAGGCCTGTACGCCTTCCTCGACCATCTGCCTGAACGGGTTGCCGGGGTCTGAGCCCAGGCTGGCCAGGCCAGTGTCGAGGTCCTTGCTGAGCCAGAAGTCCTGGGCCTGGGTGGCCAGTTTTTTGTAGCGCAGCACGTCCAGGGTCTTGAGCACGATGATGGTCCAGGATGCCAGCGACATGAGCAAGAGAAGGATGGCGACGGCACGGGTGACAAAGTCACCCTGGGCCCAGACGCTGGCAATGCCGAATTCCGAATTCATGAATGGTTTCTCCAGGGGTAAGCGTTGTTCGGGCGGGCTTCAGTTGGGCAGGTCCCAGACGATGGGCACTTCCACGGCCATCAGTTCAGGCACGCCGCCACGTTTGCCGGGCACGTAGCGCCAGCCCATGACGGCATCGTAGGAGGCCTGGTCCAGGCGGCGATAGCCACTGGACCGGATGAGTTCAGCCTTTTGAGGTACGCCGTCGGGCCCGATCCAGACCCGGTGCACCGTGCGACCGGACTCGCCCATGCGCAGCGACACGGCGGGATAGCCGGGTGTGGGGTTCCGCAAGTAGTCTGCCTTGCTCGACGGTGGCTGCACCGCCTGGGATGCTGCCGGGCTGGGCGCCGGGCTTGCCGGACTGGGTGCAGCAGCCGGGCTGGGCGCAGCGCTTGGGGCGCGGCTGGGTGCAGCGGCCGCGCTGGGGCTGGCTGTGGAGGCTGGCGCTGACGGGGCGGAAGGGGCTGACTGAGGAGCAGGGGCCGGTGAAGCTGAGGCCGTGGGTGCTGGTGCGGTGATGGGCGCAGGGGCTGCTGCAGGCTTTGCGACAGGCGCAGGCGCGGGCGCAGGCGTCGGGGCGGGTGCGGGTGCAGGAGCAGGAGCAGGAGCAGGAGCAGGAGCTGGCGCAGGAACAGGGGCCGGAGCGGGGGCGGACGGCG
>CANGYC010000174.1 GCA_947457975.1 Comamonadaceae bacterium
AGCAGGTCGCCGAGGCCTTCGAGCCCCATGGCGTGCTGTCTCGCGCGGCCGACCACTTTTCGCCCCGTGAGGGCCAGCGTGAGATGGCCTTGGCCGTGGCGCGTGTCATTGCTGAACCTGCAGCCCTTGTGGTGGAGGCCAGCACCGGCGTCGGCAAGACCTTTTCTTACCTGGTGCCCGCACTGCTCAGCGGCGAGCGTGTGATGGTCTCCACCGCCACCAAGGCCCTGCAAGACCAGCTGTACGGACGCGATCTGCCCCGCCTCGTCGAGGCCCTGGGCCTGCCTGTGTCCACGGCCTTGCTCAAGGGCCGCGGCAGCTACCTGTGCATTCATCGCATGCAGCAGGCCCGCCACCTGGAGGGTGGTCGCGAGCGCGCGGCGGCATTTGCGCTCTCGCGGATCGAGCAGTGGGCGCAGTCCACCCAGACCGGTGACCTGGCTGAATTGCCGGGCCTGGACGAGCGCTCGGCCGTGATTCCCCTGGTGACCTCCACCCGCGAGAACTGCCTGGGCTCGGCCTGTCCGAGCTTCAAGGCCTGCCACGTCAACCACGCGCGGCGCGAGGCGCTGGCCGCCGATGTGGTGGTGATCAACCACCATTTGTTTTTCGCTGACCTGGCAGTGCGCGAATCGGGCATGGCCGAGCTCCTGCCCACCGTGCGGGTGGCCATCTTCGATGAGGCGCATCAGCTCAACGAGACCGGCATCCAGTTCCTGGGCCGTCACCTCAGCACGGCCCAATTGCTCGAGCTCGCGCACGACCTGCTGGCCACGGGTCTGCAGCTGGCGCGGGGACTGGTGGATTGGCAGGCGGTGGCCGGGCGGCTGGAGCGCGCTGGGCGCGAACTGCGGCTGACCATCGGCCGAGCGCCCACGGGCGCGCGCCTGCGCTGGAATGAGGCCGCGCCGGACACACTGGACCCTCAAGCCTGGTCCGAGGCGCTGGCGCAGTCGCATGAGGCCTGCGAGGCGGCGGTGCAGGCCCTGGACACCGTCACCGAACTGGCCCCCGATTTCGTGCGCTTGCACGAGCGAGCCCGGCAAGTGCTTGAGCTGCTGGCCCATTTCGCAGGCCCGGGGGCGGTGGAGGCCGTGCGCTGGCTGGAGGTCGGCCTGCAGGCCAAGCTGGTCGAGTCGCCGCTGGACATTGCCCAGGCCGTGGGTGAGCGGCTGCTGGGGCCGGCGCAGGCTGGCAAGACCTGGGTTTTCACCTCGGCCACCCTGGGCGATGACGAGCGGCTGTCCTGGTTCACCCAGCCCTGCGGTCTGCAGCAGGCGCAGGTGCTGCGGGTGAGCAGCCCCTTCGACTACGCCCGCCAGGCCGTACTTTACGTGCCGCGTGAATTGCCCAAGCCTTCAGACCCTACGCATTCGCAGCGCGTGGCGCAATCGGTGGGCGACTGGGCCCTGCGCCTGGGCGGGCGCACTATGGTCCTGACCACCACGCTCAAGGCCCTGCGTTCCATTGCCGAGCAGCTGCAGGCGCGCTTCCAGGCCACCGGTGAACTCGAGGTGCTGGTTCAGGGCCAGGGCCCCAAGCGCGCGCTCATTGAGCGCTTTCGGCGTGGTGATTCCCTGGGCGAGCCAGGCTGCGTGCTGGTGGCCTCGGCCTCTTTCTGGGAGGGCATCGATGTGGCCGGTGACGCCTTGCAGCTGGTGGTGATCGACAAGCTGCCGTTCCCTCCGCCCAACGATCCGCTGGCCGAGGCTCGCTCGCGCCATCTCGAGAGCGAGGGGCGCAGTGCCTTCAATGATTACTTTGTGCCCGAGGCGGCGGTGGCGCTCAAGCAGGGTGCGGGGCGATTGATCCGCCGCGAGACCGACCAGGGTGCGCTGGTGATTTGCGACACACGCCTGGTACAGATGGGTTACGGGCGGCGCCTGCTCAAGGCCTTGCCGCCCATGCAACGCCTAGAGTCCGAGGATGAACTGCTGGCGCGCCTGGACCAGTTCACCAGAAGCGATACCACGGACGCTTGACCGCCGCGCCCGGCTTGCCGCCCAGGAAAGCGCTTTGCGGGTAGCTGCGCTGGAGCACCCGCAGCGCATCATCCCTGAGCGAGCTCAGGCCCAGGGCATCGTAGGAGCGGTAGAGGATGAACATGGCCTCTTCGGTGGCGGGCACATCGCGGAATTCTTCGATGGCGGTCTGCGCCCGGTTGACGGCGGCCACATAGGCGCCGCGCGAGAAGTAGTAGCGCGCCACATTCACTTCTGACTGTGCCAGCGAGTTCACGATGAAGCTCATGCGCAAACGGGCATCGGGCGTGTACTTGGAGTCCGGAAAACGCGAGGCCAGCTCACGGAAGGCGGCATAGGAGTCCTTGGCGGCCTTCTGGTCGCTCTCGGAGAGGTCGCGCTTGGCCAAGCGCCCGAACAGGCCCAGGTTGTCATTGAAGTTGACCAGGCCCTTGAGGTAGAGCGCGTAGTCCAGGGCCGGGCTGGCCGGGTGCAGGCGCAGGAAGCGGTCCAGCGTGGCCACAGCCTGGGCCGGCTCGCTGTTGCGGTACTGGGCGTGGGCTTTTTCCAGCTGCGCCTGCTGGGCCAGAGGGGTGCCTGCGGCACGGCCCTCGAGTTTCTCGAACAGCGTCACGGCCTTGTCGAAGGCGCCATTGGCCGCTTCGTCTCGGGCTTCGGCGTAGAGCTTGTTGGGGCTCCAGCCCGCCGTGGGGTCCACATTGGTGGTGGCGCAGCCCACCAGCAGGGCCATGGCCCCCAGCACCACCACGTGGCAGCTGCGACGGGCGGCCGATAATCCTTGAAAAACCATGCGATGGACCTTGAGATGACCCCAGCGGGGCGAAACCTGGATTTTATAGGTGCCGACTCGGATCCGGAGTCTTTGCGCGCGCTGGCTGCACTGGCCGAGGACGAAGGCACGGACCCGGGCCTGGCCGAGGCCGAGTCGCGCCAGGCACCCGTACAGACGCTCCAGCATGGCGAGCGCCTGGACCGCGCGCTGGCCGTGCTGGTGCCCGAGTTCTCCCGCAACTATTTGCAGCAGCTGATCGAGGGCGGCGCCGTTCAGCTGGACGGGCGCACCGTGCTCAAGACCTCCACCAAGGTCAAGGTCGGCGAGGTGCTGCGCATCGAGCTGCGGCCCACGCCGCAAAGTCAGGCCTTCCAGCCCGAGGCCATGGACCTGGACGTGGTGTATGAAGATGAGCACCTGATGGTCTTGCACAAGCCGGCCGGCCTGGTGGTGCACCCGGCGCCTGGCCATTGGAGCGGCACCTTGCTCAACGGCCTGCTGGCTCACCATGCCGGGGCGCGCCTGTTGCCCCGTGCCGGCATCGTGCACCGCCTGGACAAGGACACCAGCGGCCTGATGGTCGTGGCCAAGACGCGCCAGGTCATGGAGGCGCTGGTCGCGCTGATCGCCGGGCGCGAAGTGCGCCGGGAATACATCGCCCTGGCCCACAAGGCCTGGCAGGGACCTGCCGAGCAGCGGGTGGAGCAGGCCGTGGGCCGCGATCCGCGCCAGCGCGTGCGCATGGCCGTGGTCGACCTCGAGCGCCACGCCGGAAAACCCGCCCTCACCGACGTGCGCCTGATGGACAACGGCCCCGAGGCCTGCCTCTTGCATTGCAAACTGCACACCGGCCGCACGCACCAAATCCGCGTGCACTTGCAGCACCTGGGCCATCCCTTGCTGGCCGACGAGCTCTACGGTGGCCGCCTGCTGGCCGGGCTGTCACGGCAGGCCCTGCATGCCTGGCGATTGAGCTTGGTGCACCCGGTCACGGGCGAGCAGCTCGCCTGGCGGGCACCGCTGCCGGCCGACATGCGCCAGGCCCTGGACCGGCTCGGGTTGCAGGGCGGCGCTGAGCTAGAATAAGTTTCTGATCCGGCTTGAGGCGCCCACTACCGTGGCGACCCTGGCAGATCTCCAGTCTCCCCGACTTTCCGGCCTTGCCCTGAGCGATTCGCGAGGCCCCTGGATCCGGCGCATGGCCGGCTCGTTTCCTCCAAGTAGCTTCGGAACTGACCTCATGAACACGACGGATGCCAAGCGCGTCCTCGAAACAGCCCTCATCTGTGCGCCACAGGCTCTGCCCGTGCGTGAGCTGGAGGTGCTGTTCGACGGTGCCATCGCGGCCGACACCCTCAAGCGGCTGCTCGCCGAGTTGCAGGACGACTGGGCCGGGCGCGGCGTCGAGCTGGTGCAGGTGGCCTCGGGCTGGCGCTTTCAGAGCCGCCCCGAGATGCGCGCCTACCTCGACAAACTGCAGCCCGAAAAGACGCCCCGCTACACCCGCGCCACGCTGGAGACCCTGGCCATCATTGCCTACCGCCAGCCGGTCACCCGGGGCGACATGGAGGACATCCGCGGCGTGACCATCAACAGCCTGTTGCTCAAGCAGCTCGAGGACCGCGGCTGGATCGAGGTCATTGGTCACCGTGAGACCGTGGGCCGGCCTGCGCTCTACGCTACGACCCGGCAGTTCCTGGACGACTTGGGCCTGCAGACGCTCGACCAGTTGCCCACGCTCGAGGGTGGGTCCACTGAGGGCTCCTTGATCGAGCAGATCGAGTTTGGGCTGAGCGAGAGCGCCGTGCCCGCCGCCCTTGGCCTGGACGAGGAGGGCGTCGACGGCTCACCGGCCCAACATGCGCTCTTGCCTGATCCCGATTCCGCGCCCGGGCATGCGGCCCAGGCGCAAGCTTCCGACCCCGAGGATGCGCCCTCCGCGCCCTGACCACCATGAATCCTTCTGAACAAGCCCAGGCGCCCCAGGCCGACGCCGAGATCGCCCGCAGCGAAGCCGAGGCGGGTGGCGCTTCCCCTGAAACCCGGGCCACAACCGATGCGGGCCAGGACCCCGGCGCTGGTGGCCAGCGACCTGCAAGGCGCCGTGGCCGGCGCGAAGATCGCCGCCCAGCTGAGGAGAGCACCCCTGAGGCGTCAGAGCCACGCGCCCCGCGCCAGTCCGGTGACAGGTCAGGCCGTGGCCAGGCCGCGGGCCGTGGCAAGCCCGGTGCAGCGGCTCGGCAGGCCTACCGTTTCGAGGACGTGGTGACCGGCCAGCTCGATGCCGATGAGGAAGACCAGAGCCTGGACCTGCCTAAGCGCGTGCTCGCCCCCCAGCCCGAGAGCCCCAAGCTGCACAAGGTGCTGGCGCAGGCCGGCCTGGGCTCGCGCCTGGAGATGGAGCAGCTCATCCTCGAGGGCCGCATTTCCGTCAACAACGAGCCGGCCCACATTGGCCAGCGCATCCAGTTCGGCGATGCGGTCAAGGTCAACGGCAAGCCCATTCGCGTGCGTATTGCCCCGCCCCCACCGCGCGTCATCGACTACCACAAGCCCGCAGGCGAGGTGGTCACGCATGACGACCCGCAGAACCGCCCCACCGTGTTTCGCAAGCTGCCCAAGCTCTTCCAGGGCAAGTGGCAGTCGGTCGGTCGCCTGGACCTGAACACCGAGGGCCTCCTGCTGTTCACCAGCTCGGGCGAGCTGGCCAACAAGCTGATGCACCCG
>CANGYC010000175.1 GCA_947457975.1 Comamonadaceae bacterium
AGGGAGTCCGTGACTTCGACCGTGCCCGGCCCGGTCTTGGCCAGGGTCTTCATGCCTTGGCCTCCCAGGTGGTGCCGGTGGGCGAATCTTTCAGCACGATGCCGCGGGCCAGCAGGTCCTGGCGGATGCGGTCGGCCTCGGCAAAGTTCTTGCCAGCTTTGGCGGCAGCGCGCTGCGCGATCAGGTCCTCGATTTGCAAAGGCGCCAGCACCACCCCGGCCTGCAGGAAAGCCGAAGGCTCGCCCTGCAGCAGGCCCAGCGTGGCCCCCAGGGCCTTGAGGAGACCAGCCTGCACGGCCGACTTGCTGCGGTTGACTTCACTGGCCAGCTCAAACAGCACGGCCACGGCTTCGGGCGTACCGAAATCCTCGTCCATGGCGGCCTTGAAGCGCGCGGCAAAGGGATCGTGCCAATCAATGGCCACCTCCGCAGGCTTGACCAGCTCGAGCGCGGTGTAGAGGCGCTTGAGCGAGGCGCGGGCATCGTCGAGATGCGCATCGCTGTAGTTGAGCGGGCTGCGGTAATGGGTGCGCACCATGAAAAAGCGCAGCGTCTCCGGGTCGTAGCTCTTGAGCACGTCGCGGATGGTGAAGAAGTTGCCCAGGGACTTGGACATCTTCTCGTTGTCCACGCGCACAAAGCCGTTGTGCATCCAAAAGTGCGCCAGGGGCTGGCCACTGGCGCCTTCGCTTTGCGCGATCTCGTTTTCGTGGTGCGGGAACTGCAGGTCGGCGCCACCGCCGTGGATGTCGAAGCTCTTGCCCAGGGTGTGGCAGCTCATGGCCGAGCACTCGATGTGCCAGCCCGGGCGGCCCCGGCCAAAGGGGCTGTCCCACTTGGCGTCTTCGGGCTCGCTGTCCTTGGCGGACTTCCAGAGTACAAAGTCCAGCGGGTCTTGCTTGCCGGCCTCCACCGCCACGCGCTCACCCGCACGCAACTCGTCGAGTGACTTGCCCGAGAGCTTGCCGTAACCCGCAAACTTGCGCACCGCGTAGTTCACGTCACCGTTGTCGGACCGATAAGCCAGGCCTTTGGCTTCGAGCTGGCCAATGAGCTCGAGCATCTGAGGCACGTACTCGGTGGCGCGCGGCTCCAGGCTGGGCGGCTCAATGCCCAGGGCCGCAATGTCCTGGTGCATGGCCTGGGTCATCTCGTCTGTGAGCTGGCCGATGGTGATGCCGCGCTCGAGCGCGCGGCGGATGATCTTGTCGTCAATGTCGGTGATGTTGCGCACGTAGGTGACCTGAAGGCCCGAGGCCTTGAGCCAGCGCTGCACCACATCGAAGGCCATCATCATGCGCGCATGGCCGATGTGGCAGAGGTCGTAGATGGTCATGCCGCACACGTACATGTGCACATGACCCGGAACCAGCGGCGAAAACTCTTCCACGGCACGCGTGAGCGTGTTGTAAATGCGAAGGCTCATGAGGACAGTGAAGCGGGCGAAAGAGGTCTGGCGTGCGAATGCGAGAAGAGCCTTCGCCCTCGGGCTGGCCGACCCGCTGGCCGAGGGATGAACTATACCCCTCGGCTAGAATGACCAATCATCGAGACACCTCTTGACAAACGGATGTCCGTTGGCTCAAACCGGCCCCTGGCCGCCCCCCCAAGGCTTTCCACGCATGCATTCTTTCGCCCCCGCCGCCTTGCTGCTCGCTGTCCTGCTGGCCGCCCTGCCGGCCCGTGCGGACGACCACACCGACGTGAACCGGCTGATCCAGTCCGGGCGCCTGAGCGAAGCCCTGCAGCGCGCCGAAAAGCACCTGAGCACCAGGCCCCGGGATCCCCAGATGCGGTTTCTGCAAGGGGTGATCTTCAGCGAAACCGACAAGCAGGCCCAGGCCCTGGAAGTGTTCTTGTCCATCACGCAGGACTACCCGGAACTGCCCGAGCCCTACAACAACCTGGCCGTGCGGCAAGCTGCGCTTGGCCAGCTCGACCAGGCGCGCGCCTCCCTTGAAACCGCCACCCGTCTGGACCCGAGCTACGCCACCGCCCACGAGAACCTGGGCGACATCTATGCGCAGATGGCCGCACGCTCCTACGGCCAGGCCCAGGTGCTGGACCGCGCCCGCAGCTCGGTCGAGCGCAAACTGGTGCTGGTCAGGCAGTTGATGGCACTCAACGCGCCCGTGCGTTTGGCACCACCCTCCCCCATCACGCTGCCGCCGGCCCCCGTCCCCCTGCGCCGCAAGTAATCGTTGAACTCCATGCTTCTGCGTCGTCACGTCCTTCAGACCCTGGCCGCCGGCCTGGCCGCGCTCAGCCTCGGCTCCGCCAGCCTGGCACAGACAAGCAAGGCGCCGCAGGTGCGCTTTGACACCAGCGAAGGCAGCTTCGTGGTTGAGGTCTATCCCGACAAAGCGCCCCGCACGGTGGAGAACTTCCTGAAGTACGTGCGCGACAAGCACTACGACGGCACGGTCTTCCACCGGGTGATCGACAACTTCATGATCCAGGGCGGCGGCTACGACGCGCGCTACCGTGAAAAACCCACGCGCCCCCCCGTGGCGCACGAAGGTCGTGAGGCGCTGGCCCGGGGCGGCGCGCTCAACACCGTGGGCACCCTGGCCATGGCCCGCACCAACGACCCGAACTCCGCCACCGCGCAGTTCTTCATCAACGTCCGGGACAACACCTTCCTCAACCCCACGCCCATCCCGCCCGGCGACCCCGTGCCGCGCTTCGAGTACCAGGGCCAGGTGTATGAGAATGTGCCCCGTGCGAAACTTCTGGGCGCTGCCCAGCTGTACGGCTACACCGTCTTTGGCCGGGTCGTCAGCGGCATGGAGGTGGTCAACAAGATCAAGTCCCTGCCCACCGGCGCCGGCGGCCCCTTTCCCAGCGACGTGCCGCGCACGCCCGTCATCATCCAATCCGCAACCCAGGTCCACTGAACCATGAGCAATCCACAAGTACAACTCCATATCGCTGACTTCGGTGCCATCACCGTGGAACTGGCCCAGGACAAGGCGCCCATCTCGGTGGCCAACTTCCTGAGCTACGCGAACAAGGGCCACTACGACGGCACCATCTTCCACCGCGTGATCCCGGGCTTCATGGTCCAGGGCGGCGGCTTTGGCGTGGGCATGAAGCAAAAGGCCACCGACGCGCAGATCGAGAACGAGGCCGCCAACGGCCTGAAGAACGAGCGCTACACCCTGGCCATGGCTCGCACCAGCGCCCCGCACTCGGCCACGGCGCAGTTTTTCATCAACGTGGCGGACAACGACTTCCTCAACCACACCTCGCCCAGCCCCTCCGGCTGGGGCTACGCCGTGTTCGGCAAGGTGGTCAAGGGCACCGAGGTGGTCGACAAGATCGCCGCCGTCTCCACCGGCCGCAGCGGCTTTCATGACGACGTGCCCCAGAAGGACGTGGTCATCGAGAAGGTCGAAGTCCTCGCCTGAGGACTCAATCGCACGGGGCCTGAAGGCCGAGCACGTCTGCCATGACCGGCCCCGCGCACACCCTGCCGCCCGAACTGGTGGCGCCGGCACACTGGCGCTCCATCGAGTTCATCTCCGATGTGCACCTGAACGCCGACGAGCCGGCCACGGCCCACGCCTGGAAGGCCTACCTGGCCGGCACCCAGGCCGACGCTGTATTCATGCTGGGCGACCTCTTCGAGGTCTGGGTCGGCGACGACATGCTGGCGGCCCCAGACGCGTTTGCCGCTGACTGCGTGCATGCACTGCGCCAGCTGTCCAGCCGCTGCGCCCTCTTCTTCATGCACGGCAACCGCGACTTTCTGGCCGGCCAAGGCCTGATGCAGGCCTCGGGTGCGCGCCTGCTCGACGACCCCACCGTGCTGGTGCTGGGCAGCCAGCGGGTGCTGCTGTCCCACGGTGATGCGCTCTGCCTGGACGACGCCCGCTACCTCGCCTTCCGCGCCCAGGTTCGCAGCGCGGCCTGGCAGCGCGATTTCCTCTCGCAGCCACTGGCCCAGCGCCAGGCGCTGGCCCGAGCGCTGCGTGAGCAAAGCCAGCAAGAGCAGGCCCAGCGCCAGGCCAGCGGGCTGGGCTATGCCGACGTGGACGCGGCCGCGGCCCGCGACTGGCTCAAGGCCAGTGCAGCGGCCTTGCTGGTGCATGGGCATACGCACCGTCCGGAGCCCCACGAGCTGGGCGATGGGCTGCGCCGCGAGGTGCTGAGCGACTGGGACGCCCTGGCCAGCCCGCCGCGCGCGCAAGTGCTGCGGCTGCACCTTCAGCCTGGCGAGCGCCTGCGGCTCGAACGCCAGCCACTGCTCTGAACATGGGCGCCACACGCTGGTGGCAACGCCTGCTCGGGCAACCAACCGGGCCCGAACGCATTCCCGATCCTCTGTGGCACGCAGTGCTGCAGCGCTACCCCTTTCTCGCCGAGTTATCCACTGAAGACACCTCCCGACTGCGCCAACTCTGCAGCGAGTTTCTCGCGCACAAGGAATTCAGCGGCGCCCATGGCCTGGTGGTGAATGACGAGATCGCCCTGTCCATCGCCGCGCAGGCCTGCCTGCCGGTGCTGCATCTGGGGCTGCACTGGTATGAGGGCTTCAGGGGGATCGTGGTGCACCCGGGCGCCATGCTGGCGCGGCGCGAGGTTCACGACGAGATCGGCCTGGTGCACCACTTCACGGAGGAGCTCAGTGGCGAAGCCATGGCCGACGGCCCCGTCACCCTGAGCTGGGCAGACGTGGAGGACAGCAGCGCAGACGAGGGCTACTGCGTGGTGATCCACGAGTTCGTGCACAAGCTCGACATGCGCAATGGGGTGGCCGACGGCTGCCCGCCCCTGCCCAGCCGGGCGCTGCAGCGGCAGTGGGCGCAGACCATGCAAGCGGCCTTCGAGGACTTCTGCGACCGCCTGGTGCAGGCCGAGCGCTTTGGCGCCGAGACCCCCTGGCTGGACGCCTACGCGGCCACGGCACCGGCGGAATTTTTCGCGGTGTGCGCCGAAGCCTACTTCGTGAACAGGCCGCGGTTCAGCCAGGAGTTCCCGGCCCTGCCCGACCTGTTCGACGCCTTCTTCCGCCCTAAGACCTGAGCAGGGCCTTGAGCACGTTCTGCACGCGGCGGGCGTGCGCAGGGTCGTGCGGGCCAGCCAGCACCTGGGCCAGGTCAGCGCCCCAGGTCTGGGCCGGCGCCGGCGCATGGCGCTGAGTGAGCAGCTGCAACTGCAGCATGCGCCGCGCCGGCAGGTGCTCGGCCGGCGTGGGCAGGTCGGCAGCCATCTCCAGCCGGAGCAGCAGAGGTTCGGCAGCCGAGGCAGCACCCGCAGGCGCCTGGCCCAGCGAGGCCAGCCACTGGCTGCGCACAGCCGGGGCCACGGCCTTGCCCAAGGCCTGAGCCGGAGGTAGCTGCGCCGGGTCGCGTTGCTGCCAGGCCGACATGAGCTGCGACAGCACCTCGCCATGGGCCTGCGAGGCCAGCTTGCGCAGCGCGTGCTGGGCGTGCTCC
>CANGYC010000176.1 GCA_947457975.1 Comamonadaceae bacterium
TGGTGTACATGTCCAGCAGGCCCTGCGTGGGATGCGCATGGCGGCCGTCACCGGCGTTGATCACGTGCACGTGCGGCGCCACGTGCTGCGCAATCAGGTAAGGCGCACCCGACTCGCTGTGGCGCACCACAAAGATATCGGCGGCCATGGCCGAGAGGTTGGCGATGGTGTCCAGCAGCGACTCGCCCTTGGAGGCCGAGGAACGCGCGATGTCCAGGTTGATGACATCGGCCGACAGGCGCGTGGCGGCAATCTCAAAGGTGGTGCGCGTGCGCGTGGAATTCTCGAAGAAGAGGTTGAACACGCTCTTGCCGCGCAAGAGAGGAACCTTCTTGACCTCGCGGTCGTTGACGTTCACGAAGTTCGCAGCCGTGTCCAGGATCTGCGTGAGGATGGCCTTGGGCAAGCCCTCAGTAGACAGCAGGTGGATCAGCTCACCGTGCTTGTTGAGTTGGGGATTACGTTTGTAGAGCACGGCTTAGCCTTTGCCTTTCTGAACGTCCAGGCTGAAGCGGCCGTCTGCGGCGCGGGCCAGCTCCAGCGATTCGCTTGCGGGCAGGCTCACGCGCGCCACGGCGATGTCCGCGGCCACGGGCAGCTCGCGCCCACCGCGGTCCACCAGCACCGCCAGCTTCACGCTGGCCGGGCGTCCGTAGTCGAACAGTTCATTGAGCACCGCCCGCACGGTGCGGCCGGTGTAGAGCACATCGTCGAGCACGATCAGGTGCGCGCCATTCACGTCGAAAGGCAGCTTGGTCTGGGCGCTCGAAGCCAGGCCGCGCTGCGCAAAGTCATCCCGGTGCATGGACGAGGACAGCGACCCGACCGCCTGGTCCAGGCCCAGGTCTTGTTGCAGGCGCTCGGCCAGCCACACGCCTCCGGAGGCCACGCCCACCAGGCGCGGCTCCGCCCCAGCCGGGTAAGTGGTGAGAAGCTGCTTCAAACTGCGCAGCAGGTCGCTGTAGAGCGCTTCGGCATCGAGCACCAGGCTCATGCGAGTTCTCCGGGGCGATGGACGGGCGATGGATGCGGGCTCACGGCAGGCTCCTCAGGAATTGCTCAAGAATTATGCAGGCTGCGGCTTCATCGGCATCGCGCGCGCCGGCGGCCAGGGCCTCGGTGGTGGAGTAGCGCTCATCGACCTCGAACACCGGCAGGCTAAAGCGTCCGCGCAGCTGGCGGGCGAACTTCTGGGCGCGGGCAGTGTTCTCGTGGGCGGCGCCGTCAGGGTGGAAGGGCACACCCACCACCAGGGCGTCGGGCTGCCATTCCTGGATACGCTGCTGAATGTGGACAAAGCGGGCATCACCTTCGGCCTGGATGGTGCCTTGGCCTGTGGCGCTGCGGGTGAGGCGGTTGCCCGATGCCACGCCGGTGCGCTTGAGGCCGAAATCGAACGCCAGAAAGAGTTGGTGAGTGGCGGCGACGGAGGGCGAGCCTGCGCTCATGCGTGGCCCGCGTCCGAGGAGAGCATCCAGCTTTGCAGGCCCAGCAACTGCAAGGCCCGCTCGTAGCGTTGCTCAACGGGGGTCTCAAAGATGAGGGCCGGGTCGGCCTCCACCGTGAGCCAGCTGTTCTCGGAAATCTCCGACTCCAGCTGCCCCTCGCCCCAGGCCGAATAACCCAGCGAGATGAACACCTTGCGCGGCCCCGCCCCGGTGGACAGGGCCTCCAGCACGTCTTTGGAGGTGGTCATCTCCAGGCCGCCGGGAATCGTCATGGTGGAGGCGTACACCGCCTCGGCGCCGGGCATCATGCTTTCATGCAGCACGAAGCCGCGCTCGGTCTGCACCGGCCCACCCTGGTACACGGGGGACTCGGTCAGGTCCAGGCGGCCCAGGGGCAGCTCGACTTTGTCAAACAGATGCTGGAGCTTGATCTCGCTGGGCTTGTTGATCACCAGGCCCAGTGCACCGCGCTCGCTGTGCTCGCACATGTAGACCACGCTGCGGGCGAAAGGCTCGCCTTCCACACCGGGCATCGCAATCAGGAAGTGATGCGTGAAATTCGTCGGGGTGGAGTCCATCGGCATGTGCAGATTTTATGCGGGATGCCGCCCAACACCCCCGCGCCGCAGTCGGCTCTGGTCGCCTGGCCGGACAACACGGCGCCCCGGCCCTACCATGCCGCCCATGAGCAAACGATACCCCCGCGGCCTGGTCTGGTTCAGACGCGACCTGCGCGCCCACGACCAGGCGGCCCTGCACCATGCCCTGACGAGCTGCGAGGAAGTGCTGTGCCTCTTTGTGCTGGACCGCGAGATCCTGGACCTTCTGCCCCGGTGCGATCGGCGCGTGGAGTTCATCATGGGCTCCCTGGAAGACCTGCATGAGCGGCTTCACCAGCTGGGCCGCAACGCTGGCAGGCAGAATGCAGGCATCTTGGTGGAGCACGGCTGGGCCCGCGAAGCCCTGCCCCGCTTGGCAGCCCAGTGGGGCGTGCAAGCTGTGTTCAGCAACCATGACTACGAACCCCAGGCGCTGGCCAGGGATGCAGACGTGGCCGCTGACTTGCAAGGCAAGGGCATCGCTTTTCACAGCTTCAAGGACCAGGTGGTTTTTGAACGCGAGGAGCTGCTCACCCAGGGCGGGCGGCCTTACGGCGTCTTCACGCCCTACAAGAACACCTGGCTCAAGAACCTCACCAGCCTGCACCTGGCGGCGCACGCCGTGGAGCCCCATGCCGCCGCCCTGGCTGATAGGCCAGAAGGGCCCCAGGCACGCGTGCCTTTGCTGACGGACATCGGCTTTGAAGCCAGCAACCTGGCGGCGCTGGGCATTCACGCCGGCGCCACGGGCGGGCAGGCGCTGTTCGAGGACTTTCTTGACCGCATGGACCGCTACGGCGACACCCGTGACTTCCCGGCCGTCAAGGGCCCCAGTTACCTGGGCGTACACCTGCGCTTTGGCACGGTGTCGGTGCGGGAGATGGCCGCGGCGGCCTTCGAGCGCCAAGGGCGCGGCAGCGCCGGGGCGATGAGCTGGCTCAACGAGCTCATCTGGCGCGACTTCTACGCGCAAATCCTGGCCAACTTCCCGCATGTGGCCGAGCGCGCCTTCAAGCCCGAGTACGACGCCATCGCCTGGGAAGAGGGCGCATCAGCCCAGCAGCTGTTTGCCGCCTGGTGCGAGGGCCGCACCGGCTACCCCCTGGTGGATGCGGCCATGGCCCAGCTGAACCAGACCGGCTACATGCACAACCGCCTGCGCATGGTCAGCGCCTGCTTCCTGATCAAGGACTTGGGGATCGACTGGCGCTGGGGCGAGCGCTACTTTGCCGAAAAGCTCAACGATTTTGACCTCGCCTCCAACAATGGCGGCTGGCAGTGGGCCTCCAGCAGCGGATGCGACGCGCAGCCCTACTTTCGGATCTTCAACCCGGTGAGCCAGAGCCTGAAGTTCGACGCCGAGGGCAAGTTCATCCGCCGTTACGTGCCGCAGCTGGGAGGCCTGTCCAGCAAGGCCATCCATGCGCCCTGGGAGGCTGCGCCGCTGGAGCTGGCGGCAGCGGGGGTGGAACTGGGCAGGAACTACCCAAAACCCCTGGTGGCCCACGACCAGGCGCGGGCACAGACCCTGGCGCGTTACGCCGTGGTCAAGAAATCAGGCGACTGAGCGGCAGGCGCTCAGAGCGCCACCATCTCGAAGTCTTCCTTGCGCGCGCCGCACTCGGGGCAGGTCCAGTTCATGGGCACATCCGCCCAGAGGGTGCCGGGGGCAATGCCGTGCTCAGGTGCACCGGCAGCTTCGTCATAGATCCAGCCGCAGATCAGGCACATCCAGGTGGTCGAGGGGGTGGTGGAGGTCACAGTCGAGTGGGGCGTTTTATAGAATGGATGAGATTGTATCGGTGCGCTTCTGCTTCACGGGCAGGCACAATCAAACCACATGGCCACTTCATCCCTTGCCGCCGACCCAGGCGCTTCCGCAGAAGAGCAAACGAGCCCCGCCTGCGTCATGAGCTTCAATGCCAATGACCCCAGCGGCGCAGGCGGCCTGTCGGCCGACGTGACCGCCATGGCCTCGGCCGGTGCGCACACGCTCACGGTCGTCACCGGCACCTACTACCGCGATTCGGCGGAAATCTTTGACCACTTCGCCTTCGATGAGGAGGCCGTGGCCGAGCAGGCGCGCACGGCCCTGGAAGACATGCCCGTGAGCGCGATCAAGGTGGGCTTTGTGGGCTCGCCTGAGAACATAGCCGCCATCGCCGAGATTGCCACCGACTACGCCGAGGTGCCGGTGATCGCCTACATGCCCAACCTTTCCTGGTGGGACGAGGCCGAGCTAGACAGCTACCTCGACGCCTTTCGCGACCTCATGCTGCCCCAGACCACCGTGCTGGTGGGCAACCACAGCA
The DNA here is from genome assembly GCA_947457975.1 of Comamonadaceae bacterium. Taxonomy (GTDB): domain Bacteria; phylum Pseudomonadota; class Gammaproteobacteria; order Burkholderiales; family Burkholderiaceae_C; genus Polaromonas. The sequence goes on from CANGYC010000176.1 coordinate 4,360, forward strand.
CGCTGTGGCGCTGGCTGCTGCCCGACTGGAGCGGCGAGCGCAGCCCCAGCGCCCGAGACATCGCCAAGGCGGCCGCCGAATTTGGCGTGCCCTACACCCTGGTGACCGGGATGCCCCTGCCCGAGCAGTTCATCGACAACGTGCTGGCCAGCCCCCAGGCCGTGCTCTTGAGCGAAAAGTTCGAGCACTTCGAGGCCAGCTTTGCCGGCGCGGGCGACACGCTCTCAGCCGCGCTCACCGCCCTGCTGGCCAATGGCAACGATCTGCAAAGCGCCACGGCCGAAGCCCTGTCCTACCTGGACCACAGCCTCGATGCGGGCTTTCAGCCCGGCATGGGCCAGCTGCTGCCCGACCGCCTGTTCTGGGCCCAGGCCGACGTAGAAGGCGACGACGAAGCTGACGAAGCAGCCCCCCGACTGGACCCCCTCTCACCCAACCCCCCGACCTTTGAACTCCCTCCCCATGGCACCAAACAATAAAACCTCCATGAACGATGTCCTGTTCGAGCGGGCCAAGGCCGTGATTCCCGGCGGCGTGAACTCGCCGGTGCGTGCCTTCCGCGCGGTAGGTGGCACGCCCCGCTTTGTGCAGCGCGCGCAAGGCGCCTACTTCTGGGATGCCGACGGCAAGAAGTACATCGACTACATCGGCTCCTGGGGCCCCATGATCCTGGGCCACGGGCACCCGGCCGTGTTGGAGGCCGTGCAAAAAGCCGCACTCGACGGCTTTTCCTTCGGCGCCCCCACCGAGCGCGAGGTGGAGCTGGCCGAAGCCATCATCCGCATCGTGCCCTCACTGGAAATGGTGCGCCTGGTCAGCTCCGGCACCGAAGCCGGCATGAGCGCGCTGCGCCTGGCGCGCGGCGCCACGGGCCGCAGCAAGATCATCAAGTTCGAAGGCTGCTACCACGGCCATGCCGACGCCCTGCTGGTCAAGGCCGGCTCGGGCCTGGCCACCTTTGGCAACCCCACCAGCGCCGGTGTGCCGCCCGAAGTGGTGGCCCAGACCCTGGTGCTGGAATACAACAACCTCGAACA
>CANGYC010000177.1 GCA_947457975.1 Comamonadaceae bacterium
CGGCCGTGGCCGCGCCACCGAAGATGCGCTGGCTGCGGCGCGCCAGTACAAGCTCACGGGCACCACCGCCTTGCTGATTGACACGTCGGCGCAACCCCAAGCCTCGGCCCAGACGCTGGCCCAGACCATGGGGGCCAGCTACATTCCGCTGCCCCATGCGGGCGCCCAGGGCCTGTCGCAAGTGGTGCGTGCCGCCACAGCCGGCAAGGGCTGAAGGCAGGGTCCATGCCGCAAGGGGATCGCCTGGACTGGGAGCGGGAGGGTCTGCACTGGCCCCACCGCGAACGCAGCCGTTTCGTCACCGTCCAGAGTCTGCGCTGGCACGTGCAGCAATGGCCAGGCCCGCACCCCGGCGCGCCCCTGGCGCTGCTGATCCACGGCACCGGAGCCTCCACGCATTCCTGGCGCGACCTGGCGCCTGCATTGCAAGAACACTTCGCCGTGCTCACGGTCGACCTGCCCGGCCACGCCTTCACAGGCACCGCGCCAGGCAGCCGGCAGGCCCCACCGCTGTCCCTGCCGGGCATGGCCCGGGCGCTGTCCGAGCTGCTTCGCGCCCTTGGGCTGGCGCCCGAGCTGCTGGTGGGGCATTCGGCAGGCGCGGCGATTGCCGTGCGCCTGTGCCTGGACGGCCTGGCGCATCCCCGCCTACTGGTGGGCCTGAACGCCGCGCTGCTGCCCTGGGGTGGGCTGGCCGGCACGCTGTTCTCACCGGTGGCCAAGCTCATGGCCTTTGTGCCGCTGGTGCCGCGCCTGTTTGCCCGGCGGGCACAAGACCCGGCGGTGCTCGACCGCCTGCTCGAAGGCACCGGCTCCACCCTCGACGCCACCGGCCGCGCGCTGTACGGGCAATTGGTGGGCCACCCAGCCCACGTGGCCGGCACCCTGGGCATGATGGCCAATTGGGACCTGGGCACGCTTGCGCGTGACCTGCCCCGCCTGCGCACGCCGCTGGACTTGGTCGTAGGTCTGCGCGACCACACCGTGCCGCCGGAGCAGGCCCAGCGCGTGCAGGCCCTGCTGCCCCCCAGCCTGCAGGCGCGCTGCCTGCCGCTCGAGAACCTGGGCCACCTGGCGCATGAGGAGGCGCCGGAGCGGGTAGCGGCACTCATCGAGGCGTGTTTCGCCGAACGCGCGCCGCAAGTGCCTCCGACCTGAACCCCAGCCCTGAGCCCCTCAAAGGCCGGCCGCGCTGGATCCGCCCCTCAGCCGCCCAAGGCGGAAGTTGTCAACTTGGGCTGACACTCCTATCATCCCCACGAATTCACACCCCGCCGGATCACCCCGGCCCCACCTCGCGCATGCGCCCTTCCCCGACCGCCCCCCAGGCCATGCCCGAGCCTCCAACCGAAGCCAGCACCCCGCTGTGGACGCCGGAACTGCCCGCCGCGCCGGCGCGGCACCTGTGCACCGACTGCGGCGTCTCACGCTCTGCCCAGCCCAAGCGCTGCGCCCAGGCCTGCCAGTTCATCCAGCCCGACTACCCGGCCCTGGAGCGCCAGGTGCATGGCCGCAGCCGCCTGATGCCCGCAGACTCAGGGTCTGACCAGGTGAGCGACGAACTCTTCTTCGGCCCGCACCAGCAGATGCTGCAGGCCCGCCTGAAGCGGCCGCTGGCTGGCGCGCAGTGGACCGGCATCACCACCCGGATCGCGCAAAAGCTGCTGGAGGCCGGCGAGGTGGACGCCGTGATTGCCATGGCACCCCACCCCGACGACCCCTGGCGCCCGCTGCCGGTGATCGTGACCCGCGCAGCCGACATGGCGCGCTGCCGGGGCATGCGCATGGGCTACGCACCGCTGGTGGCGCTGGTGGAGCCGGCGCTGCAGCAAGGCTACAAGCGGCTGGCGGTGATTGGCGTGCCCTGCCAGGTGTACGCACTGCGCGCCCTGCAGCCCGAGCTCGAGCGCGATCACGGCCTGGAAAAGCTCTTCGTCATCGGCATTCCCTGCTCGGACAACACCACCACCGAGCGCTTTCATGAGTTCCTGGCGCTGGTGGCACCCCAGCCCGAAGAGGTGACCTACCTGGAGTTCCGCGCCGACTACCACGTGGAAATTCGCACCCGCGACGGCCAGGTGCGGGAGCTGCCCTTCCTGAGCCTGCCGCTGTCGAGCCTGCCGGCCGACTTTTTCCCCATGACCTGCCGCAGCTGCGTGGACTACACCAACACGCTCAGTGACCTCACCGTGGGCTACATGGGCGGTCAGGGTGAGCAGTGGTTGCTGGTGCGCAACGCCCGGGGGCAGCAGCTCCTGGAGCAGCTCGGCGACGAAGTGCAGCTCAAGGCACCCGGCAGCGCCGGCCGGCGCGCCGGTGCCGTGCGGGGTTTTTTGAAGAACCTGGAGCTCGCAGCCGGTGGCCTGCCGCTGCGGCGCATGCCCGACTGGCTGCGCCCCGTGGTGAGCTGGCTGATGCCCCGCATCGGCCCGCGCGGCCTGGAATTTGCCCGGGCCCGGGTGGAAATGAAGGCCCTGGAAACCCTGGTGCACCTCGAACGCGAGGAGCCCGCACGCATGAAGCACATGGTGCCGGAGCACGTGATCCACCTGGCCCGCCCCTACCGCCCCCCATCACCGCCGCGTTGACAAACTCGACTGTCATGTTAAATTGACAGTAAGGGTTGTCACATTTTGCAGACGCCCTGTGAACTCAGCGGGGTCTCCATGAGCATGATGGCGCAGATCGAACAAGCGATGGCCCAGCCCTTTTCGCGGGCGGACGCAGCCAGCGCACCGCCACGCCTGCTGGCCGCCATGCGGCATGCGGTGTTTCCAGGAGGCGCACGCATCCGGCCCCAGCTGTGCCTGGCCGTGGCGCGTGCCTGCGGCAACGACGCCCCCGAGCTGAGCCAGGCCGCCGCCGTGAGCATCGAGCTGATGCACTGCGCCTCCCTGGTGCACGACGACATGCCCTGCTTCGATGACGCCGACACGCGGCGCGGCCTGCCCACCGTGCACAAGCAGTTCGGCGAACCACTGGCCCTGCTGGCGGGGGACGCCCTGATCGTGATGGCCTTCCAGACCCTGGCACAGGCCGGTGTGAGCCACCCCCAGCGCCTGGCCGCCTTGCTCCTGGGGCTGTGCGAGGGCACAGGCGCACCGGACGGCATCGTGGCCGGCCAGGCCTGGGAGTGCGAGCCCCGAGTGCACCTGGGCCAGTACCAACGCGCCAAGACCGGCGCGCTGTTCGTCACCGCCACCTGCGCGGGCGCCCAATCCGCCGGCGCCGACCCTGCCCCCTGGCGCCGGCTGGGCGACTGCCTGGGCGAGGCCTACCAGGTGGCCGATGACATCCGCGACGTGATGGGCGCCGACCAGCTGGGCAAGCCCACGGGCCAGGACGCGCAGCACGGCCGCCCCAGCACCGCCGCCGACCTGGGCCTGCAAGGCGCGGTGGCGTATTTCCGCGACCTCATGGCCTCGGCCGTGGCCTCGGTGCCCACCTGCCCCAGCCGGGCGGCGCTGCAGCAGCTGGTGCTGATGGAGTCTGAACGCCTGCTGCCGCAAAGCGCCTGCGACCAGATCGAGCGCCAGCAAGCCGCCCTGCGGCGCAAGGCCGTCGCTTGAGCACGGCCCATCCTTCGCCGCATCCGGCGCCGCCGAGCGCCCCGATCGGATCAGGGCTGCGCGCCCGCATCGACCGCTGGATGACCGACCCGCGCCTGTACCGCTGGGCCCTGGGCAACCCCCTGGGCCGCTGGATCTCGGCCCGCCGCGCGCGCGGCCTGTTCACCCTGATGGCCGGCTTCGTACACAGCCAGGTGCTGCTGGCCTGTGTGCGCCTGCGCCTGCTGGAGCTGGTGTGCCAAGCCCCACGCACGGCGCAGGAACTGACGGCACTCACCCAGATTCCTCCCGATGCCCTGCAGCGCCTGCTGGACGCCGCGCAGTCGCTGCAACTGCTGGAGCTGCGCAGTGGTGCACGCTACGGCCTGGGCTCACTGGGCGCGCCCGTGGTGGCCCACGAGGGCCTGCGCGCCATGATCGAGCACAACGCCCTCCTGTACGCCGACATGCGCGACCCCCTGGCGCTGCTGGATGCGCCCAAGGAAGCAGGCATGCATGCTTACTGGCCCTATGCCGCCAGCGAGGCGGGCCAACGCGAGGCCAGGCAGAGCCCCGAACAGGTCGCCCGCTACAGCGCCCTGATGGCCAGCTCGCAGCGTTTCGTCATTGAGGAGCTGCTGGCCAGCTACCCCTTTGCACGGCACCACCGCGTGCTCGACGTAGGCGGTGGTCAGGGCGGCTGGGTGAGCGAGCTGGCCCGCCAGCAAGCCGGCCTGGAGCTCATGCTCTTTGACCTGCCACCGGTGGCTGACCTGGCCCGCGAGAAGATTGCCCAGGCCGGTCTGGCATCGCGCATCACGGTGCACGGGGGCAGCTTCACCAGCGACGCCCTGCCCCGTGGCGCCGACCTCGTGACCTTGCTGCGCGTGGCGCACGACCACCCGGATGAGGTGGTCAGGCCACTGCTGCATGCCATCTACGAGGCGCTGGAGCCTGGCGGCACGCTGCTGCTGGCCGAACCCATGGCGCAGGCCCCTGGCGGTGCTGGCACCGCAGACGCCTACTTTCACTTTTACCTGCTGGCCATGGGAGAGGGCCGCCTGCGCACCGCCGAGCAGCTGCACGCCCTGATGGCCGAGGCCGGCTTCGTGCGCCTGGGACGGGTGCCCAACCCCATGCCCCTGCACGCCACCCTGCTCACCGGCCAGAAACCGGGCTGAAACCGGGCTGAAACTAGTGTTTACCCTAGGTTCAGAGTTTATTTACACAGAATCTGTAATCTTTGTTTGACACATGTCACTGTCAACATAAAAATACACCTATGAGCTCATCAGCCATTGTCTTTCGCAGCCCCCGCCAGTTGGCGGTGGAAACGCTGGCCATCCAGGCTGCACGCGAAGGTGACATCGAGGTGGAGGTGAGCTTCAGCGGCATCAGCACCGGCACCGAGCGCCTCCTGTGGGACGGCAGCATGCCCGCCTTCCCAGGCATGGGCTACCCGCTGGTCCCCGGCTACGAGACAGTGGGCCGCGTCACCCGCGTGCACGGCCAGGCACCGCTGGCGGTGGGCGACACGGTGTTCGTGCCCGGCTCGCAATGTTTTGAAGGCGTGCACAACCTCTTCGGCGGCGCAGGCTCCCGGCTGGTGGTGCCGCATTCGCGCGTGGTCCGCGTCGAGGAGGCACTGGGCAACAAGGCCTGCCTGCTGGCCCTGGCCGCCACGGCTTACCACAGCGTGGCCCTGGGCGGCACGCGAGAGCCCGCCACGCCCCCTTCGCTCATCATCGGCCACGGCATCATGGGCCGCCTCTTGGCGCGCCTGACGGTGGCCGCAGGCTTGCCCGCTCCCACGGTGTGGGACAC
>CANGYC010000178.1 GCA_947457975.1 Comamonadaceae bacterium
AAGATGATCGATCCCAACGCCTCCACGGCCCGCCGGGTGACCATCTCCAAGATGGTGCTGCTGGTGGTGGCCCTGTGCGCGGCCTACGTGGCGGCGCAGCGGCCGGCCGACATTCTTTTTCTGGTTTCGGCCGCCTTCTCCTTTGCGGCGGCGGCCTTCTTCCCGGCCCTGGTGCTGGGTATTTTCTGGAAGCGCGCCAACCGCATCGGTGCGTCCCTGGGCATGCTGGCGGGCTTGAGCCTGACCCTCTATTACATGGCGATGACCCAGCCCTGGATGCGCAGCGTGCTGGGCATCACCTCCCCGATCCAGCTGTGGTGGGATATCCAGCCGATTTCGGCCGGCGTATTCGGGGTGCCGTTTGGCTTTGCAGTGATCGTGCTGGTCAGCCTGCTCACGGCCCCGCCCTCGGCGGCCGAACAGCGGGTGGCAGAGGACGTGCGCTACCCAGCCTGAGGGCCCGGGCCCGGCCATGGGCTATACTCTCGGGCTTGCCTTGCTGCACCCTCACCGACGCGGGGGGCAGCTTTTCAACCCACAAGGAGTGTCTATGCGTCATTACGAGATCGTCTTGCTGATCCATCCGGATCAAAGCGAGCAGGTTCCAGCCATGCTGGAGCGTTACAAGGGCATGATCACCGCCGGCGGCGGCAAGGTGCATCGTGTCGAGGACTGGGGCCGTCGTCAGCTGGCCTACCTGATCCAGAAATTGGCCAAGGCCCATTACCTGTGCATCAACATCGAGGCCAGCCAGGCCGTGATGGAAGAGATCGAGCACGCCTTCAAGTTCAACGACGCTGTGTTGCGCCACCTGACCGTGGTCAAGAAGAAAGCCGAAACCGGCCCTTCGCTGATGATGCGCAACGTCGAACGTGAAGAGGCTCGCAAGGCCCAGCAGCAAGAAGCTGCCTGAAGCTGCGGTCGACGCCTTTTGTTGGCGCCCACCCCGGACCTGTGAACCACATCGAATTGACGGCGCGTATCGCCGAGGTCAGTCCTCTACGCTACACGCCCGCTGGCTTGCCAGCCACCAACCTGGTGCTCGACCATGAATCCGAGCAAGCCGAGGCAGGTGCACAGCGGCAAGTCAAGCTTTCGATCAAGGCAGTGACCTTCGGCACCCTGGCCGAACAAGTCAGCCGGCTCGATTTGAGCCAAGCCTTCCGGTTTCGTGGTTTCCTGGCCAGTGCGCGCACCAACAAAAGCATCGTCTTCCACATCCAAGAACTCAATACCCTGTAAGGAGTCCATCATGCCCGGACCGAAACGTTTCAACAAAGACAAGCGCCCCAAGCGCAACACCCAATCCCTGCTGTTCAAGCGCAAGCGCTTTTGCCGCTTCACCGTCGCTGGCGTCGAAGAGATCGACTACAAAGACGTGGACACCCTGCGCGACTTCATCGCCGAGAACGGAAAGATCATCCCCGCTCGCCTGACCGGCACGCGCGCGATTTTCCAGCGCCAGCTCAATACCGCCATCAAGCGTGCCCGCTTCCTGGCCATGGTGCCGTACAGCGACCAGCACCGTACCCTGTAAGGAGCCCAGCATGCAAATCATCCTGCTCGATAAAGTCGTCAACCTCGGCAACCTCGGCGAAATCGTCAAGGTCAAAGACGGTTACGCCCGCAACTTCCTGATCCCCTCGGGTCGCGCTCGCCGTGCCACGGCCTCCGCCATCCAGGAATTCGAAGTCAAGCGCGCCGAACTCGAAAAAGCGGCCGCTGCCAAGCTCGCTGAAGCCCAGGGCCAGGCCGACAAGCTCGGTGGCACCAGCGTCAAGCTGACCCAGAAGGCGGGCGTCGACGGTCGCCTCTTTGGCTCCGTCACCAACGCCGACATCGCCGCTGAACTCGGCAAGAACGGCTTTCCGGTGCTCAAGTCGCAGATCCGCATGCCCAACGGCCCGATCAAGGTGGTGGGCGACCATGGCGTCAGCGTGGCCCTGCACACTGACGTGACGGTGGACATCACCGTGTCCGTGCTGGGCGAGACAGCCTGAGCGGACTGCGCGTCCCTTGAAAAGCCGCCCTCGGGCGGCTTTTTTCATGGCGCTGAGGCAGTTGCCTGCAGCCGGCTGAGCACCAGGCCCTTGTGCACAGCATTTGCCCGCTTCTCCCCCACAGTTCCACCGCTTATCCACAGCTTTGTGCACCTGGGGCCGGGCAGGGCGGCGCTACCATCACAGGCTTCCTCAGGATTTTCATGTCAGCACTTTTTTCCACCGCCAACGACGGCTACAGCCCAGACAAGCAGATCGCGCAGCTGCGCATTCCGCCGCATTCCATCGAGGCTGAATCCAGCGTCCTGGGCGGCCTCTTGCTGGACAACGGCGCCTGGGACCGGGTGGGTGACCTGCTGGCCGAAGCCGATTTCTATCGTCATGAGCACAAGCTGATTTTTTCGGCCATCAACGCCCTGATCAACGCCAGCAAGCCGGCCGACGTGGTGACGGTGTTCGAGCACCTGCAAAGCCAGGGCAAGTCCGAGGACATGGGTGGTCTGCTTTACCTCAATTCGCTGGCCCAGTACGTGCCCAGCGCCGCGAACGTGCGGCGCTATGCGGAAATCGTGCGCGAGCGCTCCATCCTGAGAAAGCTCGTGGCGGCCAGCGACGAGATTGCCACCAACGCCTTCAACCCGCAGGGCAAGCCGGTGGCCACCATCCTCGACGAGGCCGAGCAGAAGATCTTCAACATTGGCGAGCAGGGCTCGCGCATGAAGCAGGGCTTCCACAGCATGGACACGCTGGTGGTCGAGCTGCTGGACCGTGTCGAAGAAATGTCGAAGAACCCCAACGACATCACGGGCGTTCCGACTGGCTTCTACGACCTGGACAAAAACACCTCGGGCCTGCAGCCCGGCGACCTCATCATCCTGGCTGCCCGTCCCTCCATGGGCAAGACGGCGCTGGCCATCAACATCGCCGAGCACGTGGCGCTGAACGAGGGCCTGCCCGTGGCGGTGTTTTCCATGGAGATGGGTGCTTCCCAGCTGGCCGTGCGCATGGTGGGCTCCATTGGCCGCATCGACCAGGGCCACCTGCGCACGGGCAAGCTCACCGACGATGAGTGGCCGCGCCTGACCGAGGCCATTGAGAAGCTGCGCAACATATCCCTGCACATCGACGAGACCCCGGGCCTGTCGGTGAGCGAGTTGCGCGCCAATGCGCGGCGCCTGGCCCGCCAATGCGGCAAGCTCGGCCTGATCGTGGTGGACTACCTCCAGCTCATGAGCACCTCCGCGGGCATGAGCGACGAAAACCGGGCCACCGCCGTGGGCGAGATTTCCCGGGGCCTGAAGATGCTGGCCAAGGAGTTGCAGTGCCCGGTGGTGGCGCTGTCGCAGCTCAGCCGGGGGGTGGAGTCGCGCACCGACAAGCGCCCCATGATGAGTGATTTGCGCGAATCCGGAGCCATCGAGCAGGATGCCGACGTCATCATGTTCATTTACCGCGATGAGTACTACACCAAGGAAGCCTGCAAGGAGCCGGGCGTGGCCGAGGTGATCATCAGCAAGCAGCGCAATGGCCCGACGGGCATGGTCAAGCTCGGTTTCACCAAGCACCACACCAAGTTTGAGAACCTGGCCATGGTCGACCACTGAGTCGGCCCAGACTCTGGGTTGGCCGGGCTCCGTTATGCTGCCCGGCATGATGAAGCTGTACAACTTTTTCCGCTCTTCTGCCTCCTACCGGGTGCGCATTGCCCTGGCGCTCAAGGGCCTGCCCTACGAGTACATCCCCGTCCACCTGCTGCGTGGCGACCACAAACAGCCCAGCTACGCCGAGGTCTCCGCCGACCAGTTCGTGCCCCTGCTGGACGATGCGGGCGCACATCTGTCGCAATCGCTGGCCATCATCGAGTACCTCGACGAAACCCATCCCACGCCGCCCCTGCTGCCCGCCGACGCGCTGGGCCGCGCCCAGGTGCGGGCCCTGGCTCAGTCGGTGGCCTGCGACATCCACCCTCTGAACAACCTGCGGGTGCTCAAGTACCTGGTGCGTGTGCTCAAGGTCAGCGAGGAGGCCAAGAACGAGTGGTACCGCCACTGGTGCCGCGAAGGGCTGCTGTCCCTGGAAAAGCAGCTGCAGCGACTGCCCGCGTCCACCTATGCCTGGGGTGACAGCCCGACCCTGGCCGATTGCTGCCTGGTGCCGCAGGTGGCCAACGCGCAGCGCTTTAAAGTGGACTTCCAGGGCCTGGACCGGGTGCAGGCCATCTTCGAGGCCTGCATGCGTCTGCCTGCTTTTCAGGCCGCCGAGCCCGAGCGCTGCCCCGACGCGGAGTAAGCCAGCATGACGTCCTCAGGCTTCCCGCCCGACTGGATCGAGCCGCAGTGGCCCGCACCTGCGCGGGTGCGCGCCGTGTTCAGCACCCGGGCAGGAGGCGTCTCCAGCGGACTCTTTGAATCCATGAACCTGGGAGACCACGTGGGCGACGATCCCGCGGCCGTGGCCCAGAACCGGCGCCGCCTGGCCGAGCGCCTGCAGGCCCGACCCGTGTTCATGCAGCAGGTCCACGGACAGCAGGTGCTCTGCCTTGCGGCGGACAGCCCAGACGGCCAGCCGGCCGACGGCGCGCTGGCACTGCAACCCGGCCTGGCCTGCGTGGTCATGGTGGCCGATTGCCTGCCCATCCTGCTGGCCCACGAGCAGGTGCCTGTGGTGGCGGCCTTGCATGCCGGTTGGCGCGGCCTGGCCGGGCAGGGGAGCGCATCGCTTTTGGGCCAAGGCATTGTGGAGGCGGGCTGGGCCCAACTCCAGGCCGCCACGGGCTTGTCAGACCAGGCGCTGTCTTCGGGGCTGATGGCCTGGCTGGGTCCCTGCATCGGGCCCGAGGCCTTTGAGGTGGGGCCGGAGGTGCGAGAGGCATTTCTGGCCTGCCAGCCCGAGGCCCAGTCGTGCTTCAAGCCGGGGGCGCCGGGCAAGTTTCTGGCTGACCTGCCTGCCCTGGCACGCCTGCGCCTGCAGCGCCTGGGCATTCATCGGATCTTTGGCAACGACGGCAGCCCCGGGTGGTGCACCGTCACTCAGTCAGGGTTCTTTTCGCACCGGCGGGTCAGCGGCCGGGCTGGCGCCTTGCCCGGCGACACCGGCGGACGCATGGCCGCCTGCATCTGGATGGACTGAGGCCGCAGATTCCTCAGTCGCTTGCCTGGCTTCGCGGGCCAGGCGCGCGCGCCGCCGGCCGGGTGTGCCCATGATGTAAAGCACGATGCCCAGGGGCAGCAGCCCATAGAGCAGCAAGGTGATGAACGCGCCCAGGAGGCTGCCCGAGGGACTGGCCGCTTCGGCCACACTCATCATGAGCACCACATACATCCACGCAATCGCCACCAGGTACATGTGTCAAATTCT
>CANGYC010000179.1 GCA_947457975.1 Comamonadaceae bacterium
GCATGCTGGCGCTCATCATGTTCAGGCGTGCCTCGGTGTCCTGGCCGTTCTGGGTGGCGCGTTCAATGTGGGCCCAGCCGCGCTCCAGGCCGTCGAGCGCAATGCCGTCGGCTGGGGGGTTGAAGAGCGGGGCCATGAAGGTTTCCATGCAGTGGGCAATGGCGTCCATGCCGGTGGCGGCCGTGAGGCCTGGCGGCAGGCCCAGGGTGAGCGCCGGGTCGCAGATGGCGGCCTTGGGCAGCAGGTGCCAGTTGTGAAAGCCGAGCTTGCGGCCGTCGTCCACGATGAGGATGGCGCCCCGGGCCACCTCGCTGCCGGTGCCGGCCGTGGTGGGCACGGCGATGAGTGGCAGCACCTTGTCGGTGATGCGGGTTGATCCGCCCTCAATGGTGGCGTAGGTCTTGAGCGGGCCGGGGTGGGTGGCCAGGATGGCCACGCCCTTGGCGCAGTCAATGGCCGAGCCGCCGCCCAGGGCAATGAGGCCGTCGCACTGCTCGCGGTGGAACACGTCCACAGCGGCGCGCACGGCGGCCTCGTTGGGGTTGGAGGGGGTCTCGTCAAAGCAGGCCGAGGGCAGGCCAGCGAGGGCGTCTTGCGCCTGCTGCAAGAGGCCTGCGGCGCGCACGCCCCGGTCGGTGACGATGAGGGGGCGCTTCATGCCCACGCGTTCGCATTCGCTTTTGAGCAGGCGCAGGGCGCCGACTTCCATTTGAATTTGCGTGAGGTAGTAAATCAGTGCCATGTGTTCTCCGAAGTGGGCCACCCTGGCTGGGGTACCGCCAGCGCTACCATTGCGCCTTTGTGTCCACTGTAGCGGGCCCCGTGCGGGCCCACACGAATGCAAACCCGAACTGCCTTGCGGGCCACCTTCTGCCGGCCATGACCGAATTGCACAAAAAGCTCACCCCCGGCATGCGCCAGGTGATCCAGGGCCTTGAAAAGGCCAAACGCCCGCCCATGCACAGCCTGTCGCCTGAACAGGCGCGCCAGGCCTATGCCGCCGGTGCCCAGGTGCTGGAGGTGCCCGTGCGTGAACTGCCTCGCGTGGAAGCGCTTAGCCTGCCCACGCGCGATGGCCACCTGCTGCCCGTGCGCCTCTATGCGCCCACGGCCCGGCAGCAGGGCGTGCTTTTGCCGGCGCTGGTGTTCCTGCACGGTGGCGGCTTCACCATAGGCGGCATCGACACGCACGATGTGCTGTGCCGCGAGCTCAGCCACCACGCCGGCTGTGCGGTGCTCTCGGTGGATTACCGGCTGGCGCCCGAGCACCGTTTCCCCACCGCCGTGCACGACGCCTGGGATGCGCTGGCCGCCATTCACGCGCGGGCGGCTGAACTGGGCCTGGATGCGCAGCGCCTGGCCGTGGGCGGCGACAGCGCGGGTGGCACCCTCGCGGCCGTGTGCGCCATCCAGGCGCGCGATGCGGGCCTGCCATTGGCGCTGCAGCTGCTCATTTACCCCGGCACGGTGGCCTTTCAGGACACCGAGTCGCACCGCACCTTTGAGCAGGGCTTCATCTTGAGCGCCGAGATGATCCGCTGGTTCTTTGACCACTACATTGACGAGGCGCACCGCCTGGATTGGCGCTTTTCGCCCATCCATGCCGACGACCTGGAGGGCGTGGCCCCAGCCTGGCTGGCCCTGGCCGAGTGCGACCCGCTGCACGACGAAGGCCTGCTGTACGCCGACCGGCTGCGCCATTCGGGCGTGCCGGTGGACCTGGAGATCTACCGGGGCGTGACGCATGAATTCATCAAGATGGGCCGTGTGCTGCCCGAAGCCCGGCTCTTTCATGCCGATGCGGCGCGGGCCCTGCGGCGGGCCTTTGGCACCGCAGGCGACTGATTCTTTCCCCCCGGCATACTCAGCGACTCCATGAACAAGCAAGATTTCCGCTTCTTCCACCGCCTGCGCGTACGCTGGGCCGAGGTGGACATGCAAAAAATCGTCTTCAATGCCCACTACCTGATGTACGTGGACACGGCGATTTCCGACTACTGGCGCGCCCTGGCGCTGCCCTACGAGGAGGCCATGCACCAGCTGGGTGGCGATCTTTACGTCAAGAAAAGCAGCCTGGAGTACCACGCCTCGGCGCGCTTTGACGACCAGCTGGAAGTGGGCATGCGCTGCAGCCGTATCGGCAATTCGTCCATGACCTTTGAGGCCGGCATCTTCCGTGGCGAAGAGCTGCTCATTTCAGCCGAGCTGGTGTACGTGTTCGCCGACCCGGCCACCCAAACATCGCGCCCCGTGCCCGAGGCCCTGCGGCAGTGCCTGCTGGGCTTCGAGGCTGGCGAGCCTGTGGTGGAGGTGCGCACAGCCAGCTGGCAGGTGCTGGGTGCAGACGCCATGAAGGTGCGCGTGGAAGTGTTTGTGGACGAGCAGCGCATCCCGCTGGAGATGGAGCAGGACCCGGCGGATCCGCATTGCTTGCACGCGGTGGCCTACAACCGGCTCGGCCAGGTGGTGGCCACCGGCCGCTTGCTGCCCAGCGAGGGCGGCGTGGCACGCATCGGCCGCATGGCGGTCAAGCGTTTGCTCAGAGGGGCCGGGCAGGGCGCCCGGGTGCTCGACACCTTGGTGCAGGCCGCTCGAGAGCGCGGCGATGCCCAGGTGCTGCTGCACGCCCAGCGCAGCGCCGAGGGCTTTTATGCCCGGGCCGGCTTTGCGCCGCAGGGCGATGGCTTCGATGAAGCGGGCCTGCCGCATATCGAGATGGTGCGCGCCACCTGAGGCGCGCCTGCCGCTGCCACTTCAGGGCACGCCAGCCGGCTTAGGCTGCGGTGCTGTCCGGCCAGGCCAGGGTGTCTTCGCGCAGGGCTTGCCCGCCCTCAGGCAGCCAGGTTTTTTCTTGCATGCGAACGCTCAGGCCTTGCGGCGTGAGACTGGCCTCCATCAGGGTGCTGGCCCGTGTGCCATAGCGCCCGTCGGGAAAGCGCACCCAGGCACTGGAGAGATGCCGCTCAGCTTCGGCGCTCACGCCGGTATTCGGCAGGGCTTCGGGCGGTGCAGGGCTGGCATCGGCCAGGGCGGACCAAAGCAGCTCGGCCTGCTCGCCCGGGTGCGTGAGTGCGGCCTTGAGGCGGCTTTTGAGCTGCTCGGTCTTGGGCCAGGGCGTGTCCAGAAACGCGTTTGAGAGGCCATACAGGCCCGGCCCCAGGGCACGCTGTTGCCAGCCGGGGCTGATGCCCTCGGCCGAGGTCTGACGGTTGCTGGCCCAGTACCAGCGGCCCGACTGCAGGTCACCCACCACCAAGTTGAAGCCGCTGTAGGCCTGGGGCTCCAGCCCGGCCAAAAAGGCCTCGGGCGCCTGCTGCCCGCCCAGCCAGGCCAGTGGCAGATCGCCCCGGCTGCGCGGGCCGGCCAGACTGCCCGGCTCGCGCACATTGGTGAGCATGGCCACGCGGCCTTGGGCCGACAGGCCCAGCCAGGTGCCACCGGCCTGCAGGTCGCGACCTCCCAGCACCAGGGCACCCGATGGGGTGTGCCAGCGTGAAAGCGGCTGCGTGGGCCGCTGAAAAAACTCGTCGCGATTGGCCGCCAGCAGCAAGGGGCAGCCTGCCGACGGGGCGATGGCCAGCGCGATCAGGCACACGGAGCGGGCCTTTAAATGTCGTCCAGCAAAGGGTAGGGCAGGGGGAGCAGGCTGAGTGTGGCCACTGCTTCCCCTTTTGACCCATTCGCTTGCAGCCCGGCAGAGGGGTCTTCGGCGGCGCTCACCTGCATGGACACCAGGGCATCCCAGCCCGAGCCGTCTGGGCGCTGGGCGGCGGCGGCCACCGTGCCGCAGGGCTGGGTGGGGTCGCTGCCGTGAAACACCTCATCTCCAGCGGCCAGGGCCGCGCTGGCCTGCACAAGGTAAGCGCGGCGCTTGAGCGTGCCGCGGAACTGGCTGCGCGCCACCACCTCCTGGCCGGGGTAGCAGCCTTTCTTGAAGTTCACGCCGCCCACGGATTCGTAGTTGAGCATTTGCGGCACCAGGGCCTCAAAAAGCGGCTGGCCCACCAGGGCAATGCCCGAGCAGACGAGCAGCCAGTCCCAGTGCGCGGCGCCCAGTTCGCTGCCGGCCGGCAGCGGCGTGCCCGTGGGCGCCAGCCACAACGCCAGCGGCTGGCCCGCGCCGGGGTAGAGGGAGACCACGTGGGCACCGGCCACGTCCTGACGTTGCCAGGGGGCCGAGCCGTGGCCCGCGGCCGCGTTGCCGGCCAGGCCCAGCAGGGTGAATTCTTCGCTGGCGTCGCTCAGCTTGACCTTGGCGCGCAGCACGAACATGGACAGGCGCTTGACCATGGCCGGCAGGATGTCGCGCGGGCAGACCAGCAGCAGTTCTTCTGGGCTGGTTTTGATGACGATGAAGCTGGCCTGCATGCGGCCCTTGGCATTGCAGTAAGCCGCCAGGCGCGCAGCGTCAGAGCCAAGCAAGGCCACGTCTTGGGTGAGCTGGCCTTGCAGGAAGCTCACGACGTCGGCCCCGGCTGCGCGGATGACGCCAAGGTCCACCAGGCGGCAGTGGCCAGACAGGGTGGCGGCCATTGACACAGAGAGGGACGAAGGGGTGGAAGCAGGGGTGGATGTGGGCAGGGTGCTGGACATGCCTGAATTATGATCAAGTGCTTATCTGGGGCCGGTTGGAGCGCCCCTTTTTCTGCGAAGGTTGTCTGGTGCGGCGTTTCTTGCTGTGGTTCACGGGCCTGGTGCTGATGGCCGGCCTGGCGCTCTCGGGCGCTGCCCTGTGGTGGCTGCACGCGCCCATGGCCATCGTGCCCCCGGCGGGCAGTGCCGTGCTGGACCTGGAGATCGAGCCGGGCACCGCGCCGCGGCAGGTGGCCCAGGTCGTGGCCGCCAGCGGCGCGCAGGTCTGGCCCACGGGCCTCTATGCCTGGTTTCGCGTGTCAGGGCAGGCCCGTCAGATCAAGGCTGGCAACTACGAAATCACCCAGGATATGAGCCCCCGCCGCCTGCTGAACATGCTGGTGCGCGGAGAGGAAAGCCTCATGACCGTGACCTTTCCGGAGGGCTGGAATTTTCAGCAGGTGCTGGCGGCGCTGCAGAAAGCTCCATTGCTCACGCCTGAGACCCGGGGCCTCACATCCGAGCAGGTGATGGAGCGCATCGGCCGCCCGGGGGTGCATCCCGAAGGGCGCTTCTTCCCGGACACCTACACCTATGCCAAGGGCAGCAGCGACCTGGCCCTGCTCAAGCGCGCCGCCCGCTCGATGGACAAGCGCCTGGCCGAGGCCTGGGCAAAGCGCCAGCCTGGACTGCCCTTGCGCAACCCGGAAGAGGCGCTCATTCTGGCCAGC
>CANGYC010000180.1 GCA_947457975.1 Comamonadaceae bacterium
AGCGTCGCTGCAGGGCAAACGGCGCCTCCCACTGCCCCGGTAAGCCTGGGGTCTTGTCGGGCCAGACCATACCCCTGCTGGGCCTGCCGGCCGAGCCCCAGCGGGCTATCCCGAAGGCGGGAAGAGGGCCAGGGTAGGGGGAGGGCATCGGGTAAGTCCTCAATGGCAGGGCGAAGGCGGCAGGTCTACGATGGATTTACATAAGGTCACAGATGCCGAACAACCTGCACAGCCAGACCCTTCGCCACCTGGGCGAGGCCATCGTTGCGGGGCAATACCCGCGCGACAAGACCCTGCCGCCCGAGCCGGTGCTGTGCGTGCAACTGGGGGTGAGCCGCACGGTGCTGCGCGAGAGCGTCAAATCGCTGGTGGCCAAGGGCTTGCTGAGCACGGGTCCCAAGGTCGGCACCCGGGTGCTGGCCGAGGATCACTGGAACTGGCTGGACCCGGACGTGCTCACCTGGAAGTTCCGCATGGGCTTTTCCAGCGATTTCCTGCACAGCGTGTGTGAGCTGCGGCGCCTGGTCGAGCCCGCCTGCCTGCGCCTGGCGGCCCAGCGCGTGACACCCGAGCAGCTGACCGAGCTGCAGTCCGCGTTTTCCGGCATGCAGGCTGCGGTGGCCCAGGGTCTGGACGATCTGAGCGATGACCTGCGCTTTCACCACCTGCTGCTCAAAGCCGGGGGCAACCGGCTGGTGACCCAGATGAGCAAGTTGCTGCGGGCGCTGTTGCGCGCCGCTCATGAGCAACTCGGCCGCCGCCCGGCCGTGCCCAACAGCACGCTGCCCTGGCATGCGGCGGTGCTCCAGGCCCTGCAGGCCCGTGATCCCGACCGCGCCCAGCGCGCGATGGCCGAGTTGATCGATGCCGTCGAGGAAGACCTGGCCCGCTTCCTCAAGACGCGGCAGACCTTCGCCCGGGACCTGCCGGCTTCTGCCTGAGCCTGCAGCTGCTGGCTTGAGTAAATGCCCAACGTGGCCTCGCCCCGTGCTGGCCCGACAATGGCCGCTTCATAAGCTGAGCCCCTTGCCCGCCATGACCGAATTCACCCGAGTTGTTCTGTTCACCGATGCCGATGGCCGCGCGCGCTTTCGCGAGGACACGCTGGCCCTGGATCAGGGCACGCCCGCCTCGCGTCTGTCGGCTGTGTTCCCCAGCGCCGGCTACCAGCTGCGCATGAGCCCGGTGGGTTTTCGCAGCACCTTCCACTGCACCGAAAAACCCCAGTGGCTGTTCATTCTGGGCGGGCAGATGGAGATCGGCCTGCAAGGCGGCGAGAGTCGCCTCTTCAAGGCCGGCGAGCACTTTTACTCGGCCGATGTACTGCCTGCCGGGGCCACCTTCGATCCGGCCGTGCACGGCCACTGGAGCCGGCAGGTGGGTGAGGAGCCGCTGGTGACGGTGTTCGTCAAGGACGCCGGCTAAGTCAATTCGCTTCACCCTGGCGATTCACATCACTACAGTAAGTGGCTGCGCCAGCAGCAGTTGTGCATGGCCCGACAAGTGGTTGTAGATGTCATAGACGCTGCCAGCATGGCTGGCCTGGCCTGCCTGGACCCAATCGCTAGGGTGCGCCAGCTCCACGCGGTCGCCGGCATCGCCATCCACCAGCCACTGGTAGCGCGTCACCATGGCGTCGAGTCCGTTCCAACCCTGGGTGCTGTTGAAGGCGTTTGGGCTGCTCATGTCGATCACGTCCTGGAGCGTCAAGCCCTGGAGCGTGTAGTTTCCGACGCCGCTCAGGTCAATGCGCTCGATGCTGCTCAGGCGTGAGCTGCCTTTGGGGTACTGCAGTTTGCCCAGTGCGCTCAGGTCCATCGTCATGCTGGCGCCTTCTAGGCGCAGGGTGTCGACGCCTGTGCCGCCATCGGCGCGCGCCAGCAGGCCGGCGCTGAGGCCGCCCTCATACAAGGCCTGCACATTGGAGACATTGAGCACCAGGGTGTCATTGCCCGCACCGCCCAGCAGCACGTCGGCCCCGCCTCGGCCGAAGAGTGCGTCGTCCCCCAGACCGCCCAAGGCGATCTCGTTGGCTGCACTGCCTGTCCACTGGTCATTGCCATCGCTGCCTTGGTAGTCCAGAAGATGCGCTGCGCTGTCTTGCGCGCGGGTCAGGTTCGACAACTCAATGGCGGCGGTGCCTGTTTGTCCAAACACCACGTAGCTGGGCCCGAAGGGCGAAGATAGTTGCCCCCCGCCGCGTCCACCCGGTCCCGTTCCTATGATCAGATCGGCCAAACCGTCTCCATTCACATCGCCGGCGGCGGAGATGTCGTAGAAGATTTTGGTGTAATTTGGATCAGCCATGATGGCATAAGCGCCTATGCCTTGACTGAGCTCATCGAGCAGCACGGGGGCGGTGTCTGTTTTGCCAAAAATCACAAAAGCCGCTTGGTCTGTGCCTCTAACCGAACACACCAGGTCGGCCAGGCCATCGCCATTCACATCGCCCACACCGCAAAAGCTGGCTACCGGGTAATTGACGCCCTCGATCTTGAATCCACCAATGCCTTGGCTCAATGCCGCTGTGTCCACCCCGGCACCATCGGCCTTGCCGAACGCAATATAAGTCCCGACATTGCTCTGCACCACCAGGTCGGCCAGGCCGTCGCCATTGATGTCGCCGGCCCCTGAGGCTGAGGACCCTAGAAAGACTTGCCTTTGGTCGCTGTAGATCCTGAAACCTCCCACACCCAAGGCCACTTGGTCCAGATACACCGCCTCGTTGTTGCGCTTGCCAAACACCACGTAACACTGCCCATTGTCATACCTCCCCCAGGCTGGAGAACCGATGATCAGGTCGTCCAGGCCATCGCCGTTGACGTCGCCTGCAGGTGACATGGATGTAAATACGTTGAAATCGTCATCAGCGAACTCCTTACTTAGGCCGTAGATCTCAAAGCCCCCCCGGCCCGCGCTGATGTCTGACAGGCTCACCGGCAGACCATCGGTCTTGCCATACACCACATACACCGGCCCCATCTTTGGATAACTGGCGGTAAAAATTAAAAGGTCGGCCAAACCATCGCCATTGATGTCTCCCGCACGGCCAATGCTCCTGACTTCCCCTTCTGTAAAAGTCACGGCGAACCCGCCCCTGCCCGCCTCGATCTCGCTGAGATCTACTTCCGCGCCGTCGGTTTTTCCAAAGACCACGTAGTTCAGGTAGCCTCGCGCGCTGGGCGAACGGGTGGGCATGACCAGCATCACATCGTCAAAGCCATCGCCGTTCACATCGCCCACACCGGCGACGTACGCTGGAACAACTGATCTGAAGGCGGTGGGTGTGAGCGCAAAGCCGCCCCGCCCTTGGCTGAGCTCCTGCAGATTGATTGGCCCCCCGTCCTGCTTTCCAAAGACCACGTAAGCGGATGCGACAAACACCTCCTTTGTATTAAAAATCATGAAGTCTTGAAAATAGGGGACCATGATCAGATCGTCCAAGCCATCTCCGTTGACATCGCCCGCACCTGCCACGCCCCAGACAATTCGATTGACTTCCTCGTCGGTGTAGTAGATGTCTTTGATTTCGTCGAGGCTCAGCCCAGCATCTAGTAAAGCTTGGACATTCACACCTGCGGCAAACAGTTCAGAGGGCTCAAAAGGTTTTTGACCGGTTACCAAAAAGCCTTGGGCTGTGCGCGTTTGGCTGACGGTCAGGCTGTAGGCCGAGGCGGCCGACAGTTGGCCAGCGGCATTGGCGGTGTAGAGCTGGTAGCTGCCTTCCTCCAAGCCGTTCAGGCTCAGGCCGACCGAGCGGTTCGCCTCGGTGATGTCGATGGCGTTCCACAGGGCGTCGTCTGCGGCCAGAATGTCTTCTAGCTGGCTTACGTTGACCACGGCGCCCTCGCCCTGGGTCTTGACCAGATAGGCCACGCCTTTCTGGGTGCTTTGCACCAGGGCGCGGCCTTGCTTGGAAGCGGTGCCTGAGGTCAGAAAGGCCTGGGGCCCCTGGTGGCTGACTGTCAGAGGCAGGTTGGAGGTGGCCGACAGCTTGCCCGCCGCATCCACGGTGTAGAGCGTGTAAGTTCCCTCCTGTAAACCTTCCAGACTCATGGCCTCGTAGCGCTTGGCGCGGCTCAGTGTCAGGCTGTTCCAGAGCGAATCCTCGGCACCGAGTAGGTCTGCCAGGCTGGCCGGCACCAAGGCGCCGGCCCCACCGGTTTTCACCAGATAAGCGGTGCCCGCTTCGGTGCTACTGACCAGTACTTGCTCTGCCTGGGTGGACAGGTCGTAGACCCAGCTTGCGCTGTGGCCTGAGGGCGCCGGGGCGGGAGATGGTGACGGGGCGGGGGCCGGGCTGGGGACCTCTGCCCGGGAGCTCGTGTCAGTCCGCATGTCTTGGGCGGCCGCAGATTGCATCAGCGCTGCTGTGGCTGTGAAGACGTATCCGCTGTAGGTCTCGATGCCGGCGGCAAGCTGCTTCAGGGCCTGGCTGAACCAGTACGAGGGCGCTGCACTGCTGGTGGTCGCTTCCGCGCCGAGCCCTGCGCTGGCCTGCGACAGACCAGGGGGAAGGACGGTCTCTGCGGAAGGCGCGTACCCCGCCTCTGCGATGAATGCCTCGGTCTGGCTCGGCGGTGGCGCGACCGGATTCTCGCCGATTGCGGCGTAGGTCTCTTCGGCGGGCACTGGCTCACCATCGGCGGTGTCGAGGAGGGCTAGGCCAGGGCCGCTCTGGCTCTCTGGCCTGCGTGGTGGAGTGCGTTTGGGATCGGTTGCTTGATGGGGGTGATGCTTGGCGTGGCCCTGCAAAGGAGTCATCGGGGACCAATTCGTTTCCTGAAGAGGAAACAAGGTCGGCACCATGCCTGACTGTTCCTGACCCTCAGATAAAAAGACTATCTGATTTTGAAATCTGAATTGAATCCAAAGATTAACAATCGTTTCAAACGTGCTCTGAGTGTCTTGTGTTTCGCTATCTCTGAAAGCTCCCGCCGGGGATAGACGTAAAAAAGGGCACCGAGGTGCCCTTGCTCATGGGTGAGCGTTCAGCTCAGTAGCCGTAACCGCCCCCGCCCGAGCGGCCGCCGCCGGAGCGGCCACCGCCAAAACCGCCGCGGCTGCCACCGCCGCCGCCACCACCACCACCCGAACGGCCGCCGCGGAAACCGCCGCGGTTGCTGGTGGGCAGGCCCGAAGAGGGGAAGCCCGAGGACAAGTGCGAAGCCGGTTGGGCCTCGTCGTCATGCGTGCGCTGCGGACGCGGCGCGTTGGCATTCTGGCGTGGCTGGCCCTGCGCCTGCTGGCGATGGGCCGGGTTGCCGCCCTG
>CANGYC010000181.1 GCA_947457975.1 Comamonadaceae bacterium
GAACGCACGCCCTTGGGCGCGGTGCTCTGAATCAGGCGCTCAGAAAGCGCCTCAGGGCCGCGAGCGTCTCATCAGGTGCTTCGGTCATCTGGTGATGGCCCACCGGCACCCGGGCCACCTCGCAGGCCACGCCCCGGGCCTGGGCCTCCTGAATCAGCGTCTGCGCCGCCTTGGCCGGCGTCATCTGGTCCTGCTCGCCCAGCACGAACAGCAGCCGGGCGCTGAGTTGTCCCAGCGCCTGCAGGCCTTGGTCGTACCCGTTGCAGGCTAGGAACCCCCGGTGCAGCAGGTTGACCTGTGCGTTGCTGGCCTGCACCCGCCGGTTCAGTGCCGTGCTGGCGCCATGCACCCAGGTGCCCGGCCCCAGGGCTGAGGGGGGCGGCGCCAGGGTGCTGCGCGAGAACTGGTTGATCAGCGCAATCGCCTTGAGCGGCTCGGCCTGCGCCGCCTCCAGCAGCTGGGGCGACACCCGCATGGGATAGGCACAGCCCACCAGCGCCGCATGCGTGATGCGCGCTTTGAGTCGCGCAGCGGCCTCCAGCGCAATGAGCGAGCCCCAGCTGTGGCCCACCAGGGCGGCCCGCTCCACCTGCGCGGCATCGAGCAGGGCGCCCACGAAGTTGGCCGCCTCCTGCACCGTGGCCGGTGCCTCGCCCTGGCTGCGGGCATGGCCGGGCAGGTCCACGGCCAGCACGTTCCAGCCGTGGTGCGCCATGAAGCGGCTTTGCAGGATCCAGCTGCTGTGGTCGTTGAGCACCCCGTGGATGAAGACCACCGTGGGCTGCCCTGCCTGCAGGGGTTTGCCGCCGGTGTAGCAGTAGGTGAGGGCACCGTTAACGAGGAGTTGCATGGCGCTCAGCCCCCGGCCTTTTCGGCGACCTTGAGGGCACGCTTGAGGTCTTCGATCAGGTCGGCCGGGTCCTCCAGGCCGATGGACAGGCGGATGGTGCCCTCAGAGATGCCGGCGCGGGCCAGGTCTTCGTCGCTCATTCGGAAATGCGTGGTGCTGGCCGGGTGGATCACCAGGCTGCGGCAGTCGCCCACATTCGCCAGGTGGCTGAAGACCTTGAGCGCATCGACGAAGGCCGCGCCTTGGGCGCGGCTGCCGCGCAGATCGAAGCTGAACACCGAGCCTGCGCCACGCGGGAGCAGACGCTGGGCCAGGGCGTGACTGGGGTGAGTCTCGAGCATGGGGTGGCCCACCCGGCTGACCAACGGGTGGCTGGCCAGAAATTCCACCACCTGTTCGGTGTTGCTCATGTGCCGGGCCATGCGCAGCGGCAGGGTCTCGATGCCCTGGAGGATCAGCCAGGCGGTGTGCGGGCTCATGCAGGCGCCAAAGTCGCGCAGCCCTTCGCGGCGCGCGCGCAGCAAGAAGGCACCGACCGTGCTTTCCTCGGTGAACACCATGTCGTGAAAGCCCGCGTACGGCTGGCTCAGCTCGGTAAAGCGCCCGGAGCGCTCCCAGTCGAAGCTGCCCCCATCCACCACCACGCCACCGATGACCGTGCCATGGCCCGAGAGGAACTTGGTGGCCGAGTGGTAGACCAGATCAGCGCCCCATTCGAGCGGCCGCATCAGCCAGGGCGAGGTGAGGGTGGAGTCGACCAGCAGGGGCACACCCGCCTGGTGCGCGATCTCGGCCACGGCCGGGATGTCCAGCACATCCAGGCCCGGGTTGCCCACGGTCTCGCCAAAAAAGAGGCGGGTGTCCGGCCGCACGGCCGCGCGCCAGGCGTCCAGATCGCCCGGTGGTACGAAGCTGGTCGCTATGCCAAAGCGCTTGAGCGTGTAGTGCAGCAGGTTGTGCGAGCCGCCGTAGAGCGCCGTGCTGGCCACGATGTGCGCGCCCGCGCCCATGAGCGTGGCAATCGCCAGGTGCAGCGCCGCCTGGCCGCTGGCTGTGCTGATGGCGCCGATGCCGCCTTCGAGCGCCGCCACGCGCTGCTCAAGCACGGCATTGGTGGGGTTGCTGATGCGCGAATAGACGTGGCCCGCACGCTCCTGGTTGAAGAGGCTGGCCGCCTGCTCGCTGGACTCGAAGACGAAGGAGGTGCTCAGGTGGATGGGCACGGCGCGCGCACCGGTGGAAGGATCGGGCGACGCGCCTGCATGCAGGGCCAGTGTGTCGAAGCCGGGATCGGAGTAGCCGGGCATGTTGTCCTCTGCAGTTGTGCGGTGGTGGTGCGCTTTTCGCCCTGGGGATTGTGGGCTATATTGCAGGACACACCGCGCCCCTCAGAGGGTGGGAAAACGCGAAGGCCGCTCGCGCGGCCCGCCGCAGTTCAAAAAAATCCAAGGAGGAGTGCCATGAAGGTTTCAGACATCCTGCGCGTCAAGGGCGGCACCTTGTTCACGGCCCAGCCCGACGAGCCCCTGGCGCAAGCGGTTCAGATCATGGCTGACAAGGACATCGGCTCCCTGGTGGTGATGGCCCATGGCGACTTGGTGGGCATGCTGACCTTCCGCGAGGTGATGGCCTGCATCGTCAAGAACGGCGGCGCCATCGGCGAGACCCTGGTGCGCACCGCCATGGACGACCACCCGCTCACCTGCACCGCCGAGACCGAACTCGACGAGGTGCGCCGCATGATGCTCGAGCGCCATGCGCGCTACATGCCGGTGCTGAACCAGCGCACGCTGATGGGGGTGATCAGCTTCTACGACGTGGCCAAGGCCGTGGTCGACAGCCAAAACTTCGAGAACAAGATGCTCAAGGCCTATATCCGCGACTGGCCTTCAGCCGACGAGGCCGACGTCAAGCTCGGCTGAGGGGCGGGCGTGCCGGCCGGTCGGGGATAATCAGCCCCCATGAGCGGCAACACCTTCGGACACCTTTTCGCGGTCACCAACTTCGGCGAATCCCACGGCACGGCCATTGGCTGCGTCATTGACGGCTGCCCCCCTGGCTTGGAACTCACCGAGGCCGATATGCAGGCCGACCTGGACCGCCGCCGCCCCGGCACCAGCCGCCACGTGACCCAGCGCAACGAGCCCGATGCCGTAGAGATCCTCTCTGGCGTGTACGAGGGCAAGACCACCGGCACCCCCATTGCCCTGCTGATCCGCAACACCGATCAGCGCAGCAAGGACTACGGCAACATCCTGGACACCTTCCGGCCGGGCCACGCCGACTACACCTACACCCAGAAGTACGGCCTGCGCGACCCGCGCGGCGGCGGCCGCTCCTCGGCCCGCATGACCGCGCCCATGGTGGCCGCCGGTGCCGTGGCCAAGAAGTGGTTGCGCGCGCAGCACGGCATCGAGTTCAAGGGCTGCATGACCCAGGTGGGCGAGCTGGCTATACCCTTCGAGTCCTGGGACCATGTGCCCCACAACCCCTTTTTCGCCCCCGTGGCCGATGTCAGCGCCCTGGAGGCCTACATGGATGCGCTGCGCAAGGCCGGCGATTCCTGCGGCGCCCGGCTGCGCGTGGTGGCCACCGGCATGCCGGTGGGCCTGGGCCAGCCCCTGTTTGACAAGATCGACGCCGACATTGCCTACGCCATGATGGGCATCAACGCCGTCAAGGGCGTGGAGATCGGTTCGGGGTTCGACAGCGTGGCCCAGCGTGGCACCGTGCACGGCGATGCGCTGACTCCCCAGGGTTTTGCCTCCAACCACGCCGGCGGCGTGCTCGGCGGCATCAGCACCGGGCAGGACCTGGAGGTGAGCATTGCCATCAAGCCCACCAGCTCCATCATCACCCCTCGGCCCTCCATCGACCGTGCGGGCCAGCCCATCGAGGTGGTCACCAAAGGCCGGCATGACCCCTGCGTGGGCATTCGCGCCACCCCCATTGCCGAGGCCATGCTGGCCCTGGTGGTGATGGAGCATGTGCTGCAGCACCGCGCCCAATGCGCCGACGTGCGCGTGGACACGCCGCGCATTGCCGGGGCGGCCGTGCGTTGAGCGCAGGCCCCTCCATGGCCCCGGCCCGCCAGCTGGCGCCCTTTGCGGCGCTGTCTGCCAGTTACTTCGCGCACATCGGTTTTTTCAATCCCTACCTGCCGCTGTGGCTTAAGGACATGGGCCTGAGCCTGGTGACCATCAGCCTGCTGGTGTCGCTGCAGTCGGCCACGCGCCTGTTCGCCCCCTACGGCTGGGGCTGGCTGAGCGACCATACGGGCGAGCGCGTCAAGCTGCTGCGCTATGGCGCCACCGCCGCCCTGGTGGCCTCGCTGGGGCTGTGGTTCGATGGCGGCGTGGCCTGGCTCTTTGTGGTGCTGCTGCTGATGTTCAGCCACACCAGCGCCATGATGCCCATGAGCGAGGCCGCCATGGCCCGCCTGGTCAGCCGGGGCGGCGTGTTCGATGCCAAGCGCTACGGTCGGGTGCGGGTGTTCGGCTCGGCCGGCTTTTTGGTGACGGTGATGGCCGCTGGCGCCTGGTTCGAGCAGCAGGGCATGCGGCATTTCCCCGCCTGGACCTTGCTCACCATCCTGGCCGTGACCGTGAGCGCCTGGTGCCTGCCCAACGTGAAGGAGCCCGTGGAAGCGCACACCCCGCGCCAGAGTGTGTGGCCGGTGCTGAGCCAGCGCCCGGTGCGTCTCTTTTTTGGCGCGGCTTTCTGTCATGTGCTCTCGCACATCGGCATCTATGTGTTCTTTTCGCTCTACCTGGACGAATTGGGTTACAGCAAGACCATGATCGGCCTCTTGTGGGCCCTGTCGGTGCTGGTGGAGATCGCCTGGTTCGTCACCCAATCGCGCTGGTTGCCACGCTGGAGCCTGCCGGGCTGGCTCATGGTGTGCGCGGGCCTGATGGTGCTGCGCATGGTCCTGACGGCTGGGGCCGGCGAGCATCTCTGGGTGCTGGTGATCGCCCAGTGCCTGCATGCCTTTACCTTTGCCACGCACCACACGGTGTGCATTGCGCTGCTCTCCCAGCATTTTTCGGGGCCTCTGCGCGGACGCGGCCAGGCCCTCTACACCGTGATCGCCTATGGCGTGCCTGGCCTGATCGGCGGTGTGGCGGGGGGCTGGCTGAGCAGCCGCTGGGGACTGTCCAGCGTGTTCTGGGTGTCGGTGCTCACCAGCGTGCTGGCCACCTGGCTGGCCTTTCGCTGCTGGCGCGGGACGGCGCAGGTCCTGCCAGCCCAAGAACCCGGTTGAGCCCGGGCTGGACCTGACTGGGTCCTACTTCGCCCAGGAGTCTTTCAGGCCCACTGCCAGGTTGAACACGGGGTGGTCGCTGCGGTGGTCGACGCGGTCGGCCACAAAGTAGCCGTGGCGCTCGAACTGGA
>CANGYC010000182.1 GCA_947457975.1 Comamonadaceae bacterium
CATCCTTGTCTGGGGAGATGGCTTCGATGACCTTCTGCGCATCGATGTGCGCAGGCAGCGGCAGCTGTACCAGGATGCCGTGGATGGCCGGGTCGCGGTTGAGGGCGTCCACGCGGGCAAGCAGCTCGGCCTCGCTCAGGCTGGCCGGGTACTGTTCCAGCACGGAGTGCAGGCCGTTGTCCTGGCAGGCTTTGACCTTGTTGCGCACATAGACCTGGCTGGCCGGGTTGTCGCCCACCAGCACCACCGCCAGCCCCGGCGTGAGGCCGCGGGCCTTGAGGGCGGCGGCTCGCCGTGCCACGTCGGCGCGCAGTTGGGCGGAAAGGGCGTTGCCGTCGATCAGTTGTGCGCTCATGTCAAATCCGAAGGAAAAAAGCCCGTGGCGCAGACCACGGGCGGGTGGGGCAGTGGCCGCACAAGGGCGGCCTGGGCAAGCTCAGCTCTTGGCGCCGTTGGAGCCGAGCGCAATCTTGAGCAGGTCTGCCACGGTGTTGGCGTTGAGCTTTTCCATGATGTTGGCCCGGTGGGCCTCCACCGTCTTGATGCTGATGCCCAGATCGTCGGCGATCTGCTTGTTCAGGCGGCCGGCCACGATGCGTTCGAGCACCTGGGCCTCGCGGGAGGTCAGCTTGGCCAGCAGGGCGTCGCGGCTGGCGCTGCTCTGGTGCTGACTGAAGCTGTCGCGCGCCTGCTCGAGCATGCGCTCGACCAGGCTCACCAGCGCATCTTCCTGGAAGGGTTTCTGGATGAAGTCCATGGCCCCTTTTTTCATGGTGTTCACCGCCATGGGCACATCGCCATGACCGGTGATGAAGACGATGGGCAGGGGGGACTTGCGTTCGATCAGTCGGTCTTGGAGTTCCATGCCGGTCATGCCACCCATGCGGATGTCGACGATCAGACATGCCACCTCGCGGGGGTCGTAGCGGCTCAGGAAGCTCTCGGCCGAGTCGTAGCAGCGCACCCGGTAGTCCTTGCCTTCGAGAAGCCATTGCAACGAGTCGCGCACGCCCTCGTCGTCATCCACCACGTACACCGTGCCTTTTTTAGGAATCAAGCTCATGCAAACCCTGAATCGATGAAGGAAGCCGAGGGGTCACGAGGACGCTTGCACGTCCTCGATGTGGGCAGGCGGCTGGGCCGCGGACGCCATGGATTGCGAAGGAACCGCAGGCAGCCAGAAGGTGAAACGGCAGCCCAGGACTTCTTCTCCATTGTAGAGGTTCTCCGCGTCCAGCCGTCCCTGGTGGGACTCCACGATGCTTCGGCACAGCTTCAGGCCGATTCCCATACCCTCGGTCTTGGTGGAGTAGAAGGCCTCGAAGAGGCGTCCCATGATCTCGGGAGAGAGGCCCCGCCCAGAATCGAGCACGGCAAACTCCACGGCCGGCTGGCCATCGACTTCCTTGGCGCTCACCCTCAGCTCCACCCGCCGGCGAGCACTGGGCCGTTGGGCCTGTTCAATGGATTCGGCGGCGTTCTTGAGCAGGTTGATCAGCACCTGCTCGATCAGGATGGGGTCCACCACGATGGAAGGCAGGCTAGGAGCGATGTAGTGCGTCAGGCGCACGTGGTGACGGCGCAGCTCGATGTCGGCCAGCTCCATGGCGTTGCTCACTAGGGTCGAGACGTCCGAGGGCGTGCGGTTGGGTTCGCTGCGCTTCACAAAGGAGCGGATGCGGTGAATGATCTGTCCGGCCCGCTGCGCCTGCTTGGCGGTTTTCTCCAGCGCCCCCAAGAGGTCCTCGTTGCTCATGGCGCCGCGCTCGATGCGCGAGACCATGCCCTGGCAGTAGTTGCTGATGGCGGTCAGCGGCTGGTTGAGTTCGTGCGCCACCGAGGAGGCCATCTCGCCCATGGTAATGAGACGGCTGGCCGACTGTGCGCGCTCGGCCTGCAAGGCGGCTTGTTCCTCGGCCTTGCGCCTGGGCGTGATGTCGGTGGCAATCATCATCTGCGCCAGGCGGCCGTCCACCCAGCTGAGGTAGCGCGAACGCACTTCCAGCCATTTGCCGAGCTCGGGCACGAAGATCTCCGCGTTCTCGGTGTCCGCGGCCGTGATGACATGCGTGGGCAGGCCCGCCAGAGAGTCCACCGGGTCGAGCTGGTCGCCCGTGGGTTGCACGCCCGTGCTGCCGGCCTGCGTGATGAGTTGCACGTGGCCTGCTAGCTCGGCGCCGAACCAGGCGCGGTAGAGCTTGTTGGCAAACAGCAGCTCGGTGCCGTCGATGGGCGCCACGGACACCGCAGCGTCCAGGCCCTCGAGCACCGTGGTGAAGCGCTCGTAGGAGTTTGACAATTCCTCCCGGATGCGCTTGGGCTCGGTGATGTCGGTCATCGAGGTCATCCAGCCGGCCTGCTGGCCACGGGGATCAATCAGCGGCGAGACGTACATGCGTGCATCGAACACGCTGCTGTTCTTGCGCTTGACGCGCACCTCAAAGCCACCCAGCGTGGTGCGTCCGGCCAGCTCATCCTCTAGACGCGCCATCAGCCAGTCCACATCCTCTTCCGGCCAGTAGGGAAACGGGGCGGTGCGGCCCACCAGCTCGGCCTCGCTCCAGCCGGTCATCAGGCAGAAGGCTGGGTTCACGTAAGTGATGCGGCCTTGCAAATCCAGTGCGCGCATTCCGGTCAGCATGGAGTTTTCCATGGCGCGCCGGAAATTCGTCTCGGCTATCAGCGCTTCCTGCGCCTGCACACGGCGCCGGGTGTGGCGCCAGGTGCCCAGCAGCATCCACACCGTCAGGGCGCTGAGCGCGCTGACCAACCAGAAGAAACCACTGCCCACCACGCCCAACGAGGCGCGGTAGCCCTGGGCCCGCACGAGCAAGCCGTTGCCCACCGGCGAGACAGGGATCTCGTAGACCGCAGCCTCCTCGTACCAGGGCAGCAGGCGCGCCACTGTGGGCCGGGGAGGCGGCAGGCTCCCGGCCAGCACCTGGCCCTGGTCGTCCATCAGGGCCACGGCGTACTTGGCGCTCACCTCCGGCGGTACGCCAAAACGCAGCAGACCGTCGAGCGCGTATTCACTCAGGATCACCCCGCTGAAGCGGCCCTGGTCGTCCAGCGGGACCTGCAACTGAAGTGTGGCCACGCTGGCGCTGCGGTCGTTGGAGGGCATGAGAGGCCGGGAATACACGGGCGTGCGCAGGTCGCGCGTCAGGCCGAAGGTCTGCTCGGTCTCGCCTTGTGCAAGGTGTTCGCCCGGTGCGCGCAGCTGGGCATTGCTGGCGCTGGGAGAGATGAAGGTAGCCTTGACCCGTCGGCGGCTGTCTAGCCAGGTGATGGCCAGCAGCTCCGGGTGCTGGTTGATCATGGACTCGGCCTGGATCACAAAGTCAGCGGTGTTCACCTCGCGGTTCGAGATGTCGCGGCCCAGGCGCATGATCTGCTCCTGCCGCTCCAGCAGCCTCAGTCGCATGCGCTGCTGCGCATACTCCAGGTCACGGCGCACGGCCTCGTGCTCGCGGGCAATCTCCTCGAACCGCAGGTAGGCGAATGCGGCGATCACAGCGGCCAGGAACAGCGCCACCGCCAGCAAGGGTCCCAGGGTGATGAAGCGGTCCTGGCGCGAGGGGGAGAGTTTTCGCCAGTAGCGCTGCCACCGCTCCAGCAGCGAGGATGGCGTCGGGCCAAAGCCACCTGGTTGCGGCGTGGGCGTAGGCAAAGACATGAGGCCGACAGTGTAGTCCCGGCACGTTTTTCACTTGGGCTACTGCCTTGCAGCCCAGCGGTCCCAGCTGGCCCTTTCATTGAAGAAAGCGACCATGGTCATTACGATATTTCTTAATGTGAAAACATGAGGCACTATTTGAAAATTCAAAAATTTATGGGACACTTCACTTGAGTTCAATCGCGCCTTTAAGGAGGTGCGCAGTTCGACCAAGCGGCCCGGCGAATGCCGGGGCCGCCGCCTAAAGCAAAAAGCAAGGAGACACGCATGGCAGCCCAAGCCCACGACGGTGGACACGACAAGGACCAGCTGGAGACGCGGGAGTGGCTCGACGCCCTGGCCGCCGTCATCGACAAGGAAGGCCCCGAGCGCGCGCACTTCCTGCTGGAGCAGTTGCTCGAAGAGGCCCGCCAGCACAGCATCGACATGCCGTTCTCGGCCAACACCGGCTACGTGAATACCATCGAGGCCGACCAGGAGGCGCGTTGCCCCGGCAATATCGAGATTGAGGAGCGCCTGCGCGCCTACATGCGCTGGAACGCCATGGCCATGGTGGTCAAGGCCAACCGCCACAACCCCGATGACGGCGGCGACCTGGGCGGCCACATCGGCTCTTTTGCCTCGCTGGCCCACCTGTTCGGCGCCGGCTTCAACCATTTCTGGCACGCCGAGAGCGAGAACCATGGCGGCGATTGCCTGTACATCCAGGGCCATGTTTCACCCGGTGTCTATGCACGTGCCTACCTGGAAGGGCGCCTGACGGAAGAGCAGCTCCTGCACTTCCGCCAGGAGGTCGATGGCAAGGGCCTTTCGAGCTACCCGCACCCCAAGCTCATGCCCGAGTTCTGGCAGTTCCCCACCGTCTCCATGGGCCTGGGCCCGCTCATGGCCATCTACCAGGCGCGCTTTCTGAAGTACCTGCACGCCCGTGGCATCGCCAACACCGAAAACCGCAAGGTCTGGGTGTTCTGCGGTGACGGCGAGATGGACGAGGTCGAGTCTCTGGGCGCCATCAGCCTGGCGGCACGCGAAGGCCTGGACAATCTGATCTTCGTGGTGAACTGCAACCTGCAGCGCCTGGACGGCCCGGTGCGCGGCAATGGCAAGATCGTCCAGGAACTCGAGGGCGAATTCCGCGGTTCGGGCTGGAACGTCATCAAGCTCTTGTGGGGCTCCAATTGGGATTCGCTGCTCGCGCGCGACAAGGAAGGCGTGCTGCGCAAGATCATGATGGAGACGGTCGATGGCGATTACCAGGCCTTCAAGGCCAACGACGGCGCCTATGTCCGCAAGCATTTCTTCGGCCGCGACCCACGCACCCTGGAGATGGTGGCTCATCTGAGCGACGACGACATCTGGAACCTGCGCCGCGGCGGCCACGACCCGCAAAAGGTGTATGCCGCCTATCAGGCTGCGGTCCATCACAAGGGTCAGCCTACGGTGCTGCTGATTAAGACGGTCAAGGGCTTTGGCATGGGCAAGGCCGGTGAGGGCAAGAATACGGTCCATCAGACCAAGAAGCTCACCGACGAGGACATCAAGGCCTTCCGCG
>CANGYC010000183.1 GCA_947457975.1 Comamonadaceae bacterium
CGAGCGCCTGTCTTCGGCCAGCGAACGGGCGGGGTCCTTGAGCTTGTGGGTCAGCAGCTGGGCCCGCTGGGCAAAGGCGTCGCGCACCTCCAGCTCTTTGGGGTCGACCAACAGCGCCTGCTCCATCTGCGTGACCTTCTCGAGCTGGTAGCCATACACCACATGAGGTAGCGGCACGCCTGTCTGCTTGACCGACAACCACACCACGGGCACCAGGTAGGCGATCATGAGCACGATGTACTGGGCCACCTGTGTCCAGGTGACGGCGCGCATGCCGCCCAGGAAGGAGCACACCAGAATGCCCCCCAGACCGAGAAAGATGCCGAGCTCGAAGGCCACGCCCGTCAGGCGTGCGGTGACGATGCCCACCCCATAAATTTGTGCGACCACATAGGTGAAGGAGCACAGAATGGCCGCCCCGATACCAATCAGGCGGGGCAGGTGGCCACCGTAACGTTCACCCAGAAAGTCGGGGATGGTGAATTGGCCAAAACGCCGCAGGTA
The DNA here is from genome assembly GCA_947457975.1 of Comamonadaceae bacterium. Lineage (GTDB taxonomy): Bacteria > Pseudomonadota > Gammaproteobacteria > Burkholderiales > Burkholderiaceae_C > Polaromonas. The sequence continues at coordinate 505 of CANGYC010000183.1, forward strand.
GGGCGCCAGGCACAGTGCCACCAGGCAGTAGCCCCCGGTCCAGCCGATGATGAAGGCCAGCCCCCCGTAGCCAGTGAGGTAGAACGTTCCGGCCACGCCGATGAAGGAGGCGGCCGACATCCAGTCGGCCCCCGTGGCCATGCCGTTGTAGAGCGCAGGCACGCGGCGACCGGCCACGTAGTACTCGGCCGCATCCGTGGTGCGGGACAGGATGCCGATGGTGGCATACAGCGCAATCGTGCTGAGCAGGAAGATCAGGCCGATCCACTGGCGCGACAGGCCCAGCTGCTCGAGCCCGCCCAGCACCAGGATGAACACCACCACGCCCAGCAGGTACCAGGCCGTGACCCGGCTGAGCTCACGCCGGAACTCGGCCTGAGCCGGCGATGCAGGGGCAGGCCTGGCCGATCGCACCGGGGTCATGCCAGTCTCAGCCGGCCAGACGCTTCCAGGTATCGATCACCGTGTCAGGGTTGAGCGACATGGAGGCAATGCCCTGGTCTTTGAGCCAGATGGCCAGGTCCGGGTGGTCGCTGGGGCCCTGGCCGCAAATACCGACGTACTTGCCCTGGCGCTTGCAGGCCTGGATGGCCTGCGAGAGCAGCGCCTTGACCGCCGGGTCCCGCTCGTCAAAGTCCTTGGCCAGGATGTCGAGGCCCGAATCGCGGTCCAGGCCCAGGGTGAGCTGGGTGAGGTCATTCGAGCCGATGGAAAAGCCATCGAAAAATTCGAGGAACTGATCGGCCAACACCGCGTTGCTGGGCACCTCGCACATCATGATCAGGCGCAAGCCGTTCTCGCCGCGCTGGAGGCCCTTGCGGCCCAGCAGCTCGGTAACAGCCTTGGCCTGGCCGAGCGTGCGCACGAAAGGCACCATCACTTCCACGTTCACCAGCCCCATCTCGTTGCGCACGCGCTTGATGGCCTCGCACTCCATGGCAAAGGCTTCGGCAAAGTCGGGGCTCAGATAACGCGCCGCACCGCGGAAGCCCAGCATGGGGTTTTCTTCCTCGGGCTCGTAGCGCGAGCCGCCGATGAGCTTGCGGTACTCGTTGGACTTGAAGTCCGACAGCCGCACGATCACGGGCTTGGGCCAGAAGGCGGCCGCAATGGTGGCCACACCCTCGGCCACCTTGTCCACGTAAAAAGCGCGCGGCGAGGCGTGGCCCCGGGCCACGCTTTCCACGGCCTTCTTCAGGTCGGCATCCACGGCCGGGTAGTCCAGGATGGCCTTGGGATGCACACCAATGTTGTTGTTGATGATGAACTCCAGCCGGGCCAGGCCCACGCCCTCGTTGGGCATCTGGCAAAAGTCAAAGGCCAGCTGCGGGTTGCCCACGTTCATCATGATCTTCAGATCCAGCGGCGGCATCTCACCGCGCTGCACCTCGGTGACCTCGGTCTCGAGCAGGCCGTCGTAAATGTGGCCGGTGTCGCCTTCGGCGCAACTCACGGTCACCAGCATGCCGGTGCTCAGTTGTTCAGTCGCATCCCCGCAGCCCACCACGGCCGGAATACCCAGCTCGCGGGCAATGATGGCCGCATGGCAGGTGCGGCCACCCCGGTTGGTGACGATGGCGCTGGCCCGCTTCATCACCGGCTCCCAGTTGGGATCAGTCATGTCGGTGACCAGCACGTCGCCAGGCTGCACCTGGTCCATGTCGCCGATGTGGCGCACCAGGCGAACAGGGCCTGTGCCGATCTTCTGGCCGATCGCACGACCCGAGGCCAGCACCGTGCCCGTGCCCTTGAGCTTGAAGCGCTGTTCGGCCTGGCCCTGCGCCTGGCTTTTCACCGTTTCGGGGCGGGCCTGCAGGATGTAGAGCTGGCCGTCCGTGCCGTCCTTGCCCCACTCGATGTCCATGGGGCGGCCGTAGTGCTTCTCGATGATGAGCGCATAGCGGGCCAGCTGCTCCACGTCGGCGTCGGTGAGCGAATAGCGGTTGCGCATCTCCACCGGTACATCGGTGGTCTTGACCAGCTTGCCCGTGGCCTTTTTTTCCTCGGGCGTGCTGAACTCCATCTGAATCAGCTTGGAGCCCAGGTTGCGCCGGATGACGGCATGCTTGCCCGCCTCGAGCATGGGCTTGTGCACGTAGAACTCATCGGGGTTCACCGCGCCTTGCACCACGGTCTCGCCCAGGCCGTAGCTGGACGTGATGAACACCACCTCCTCAAAGCCGCTTTCCGTGTCGATGGTGAACATCACACCGGCGGCGCCCAGGTCGGAGCGCACCATGCGCTGCACGCCAGCCGACAGGGCCACATCGGCGTGGGCAAAGCCCTTGTGCACGCGGTAGCTGATGGCGCGGTCGTTGTAGAGGGAGGCGAACACCTCCTTCATCTTGTGCAGCACATCCTCGATGCCCACCACGTTCAGAAAGGTCTCCTGCTGGCCGGCAAACGAGGCATCGGGCAGGTCCTCGGCGGTGGCTGAAGAGCGCACCGCAAAGCTGGCCTGGGCGTTGCCGGCGCTGAGGACAGCGAAGGCTTCCCGGATGGCCCGGGCCAGATCGGCGGGAAAAGGCTGGGCTTCGACCCAGCCGCGAATCTGGGCACCAGCCTCGGCCAGGGCTTTGACGTCCTCGGTGTCGAGCTGGTCAAGGAGCTGGTTGATTTTCTTGTCCAGGCCGCCGTGGGCCAGGAACTGCCTGAAGGCATGGGCCGTGGTGGCAAAGCCGGTGGGCACGCGCACGCCCTGAGGGCCGGTGGGCAGCTGGGAGATCATCTCGCCGAGGCTGGCATTCTTGCCACCCACGGCCTCGACGTCACTCATCCTCAGTTTTTCAAACGGTACGACCAGGGCGGTCGCCTCAAACAGTGGGGACATGAAAAAACTCCAGGAGGTTTAAAAACCGGGGAGGTCCCACAGGGCGGCTGCCAGCTTTGGTCTTGTTCTGATGGGCTGAAGCGGGCCATGGGAAGAGGCGTCTGATAATTCAAACCATTGTAGAGTGACACCCCCATCAGCCCCCTGACATCCTGATGCCCATCCGTACCGTTTATTTCATCTCCGATGGCACCGGCATCACCGCCGAGACCTTTGGCAACGCCATCCTGGCGCAGTTCGAGATCAAGCCCCGGCATGTGCGCCTGCCTTTCCTGGACACGGTGGACAAAGCGCACCAGGCCGTGCGACAGATCAACCACACCGCTGAGACCGAGGGCCGGCGGCCCATCGTCTTCACCACGCTGGTGAACATGGACGTGCTCAGCGTGATCAAGACCTGCAACGGCATGCTGCTCGACATGTTCGGCATGTTCGTCGAACCCCTGGAAGCGGAGCTGGGCATCAAGTCCAACCACCGCGTGGGGCGCTTTTCGGACGTCTCCAAGAGCAAGGAGTACGACGACCGCATCGAGGCCATCAACTTCTCCCTGGCCCACGACGACGGCCAGAGCAACAAGGACCTGGAAGCCTCCGACGTCATCCTGGTGGGCGTCAGCCGCAGCGGCAAGACCCCCACCTCGCTCTACCTGGCCATGCAGTACGGCCTGAAGGCCTCCAACTACCCGCTGATCCCGGAGGACTTCGATCGCCGGCAGCTCCCGCCGGCCCTGACCCCGCACCGCAAGAAGATCTTCGGCCTGACCATTGCCCCCGAGCGCCTGAGCCAGATTCGCAACGAGCGCCGACCCAACTCCAAGTACGCCAGCCTGGACAACTGCCGACACGAGATTCACGAGGCCGAGGCCATGATGCGCCGCGAAGGCATCCGCTGGCTATCGACCACCACCAAGTCGATTGAAGAGATCGCCACCACCATCTTGCAGGAAATCCGGCCCGAGCGACTGGTCTACTGAAGCGGCCGCCGCGCTTGCCCGCGGCCTGGGCTTGCCCGCACAATGGTTTGACCACACAAGGAGCGGCGCATGAAGGGCGATCCTCAGGTCATTGGCCATCTGCAAGCCCAGCTCAAGAATGAGCTGACAGCCATCCACCAGTACTTTCTGCACTACCGCCTCTACAAGCACTGGGGGCTGCACAAGCTGGCGCAAAAAGAACATGAGGAGTCCGTGGGCGAGATGAAACACGCCGACAAGCTGATGGACCGCATCCTCATGCTCGACGGCCTGCCCAATCTGCAGGACTTGGGCAAGCTCATGGTCGGCGAGGACGTGCCCGAGGCCTTGCATTGCGACCTGCAGGCCGAATTTGAGGCCCAGGCCACCCTCAAAGAGGGCATGGCCTGCTGCGAAAGTGTGCGTGACTACACCTCACGCAACCTGCTCCAGGGCATCCTCGACGACACGGAGGAGCACATCGACTTCCTCGAAACCCAGCTCGAGCAGATCCAGCGCATGGGATTGCAAAACTACCTGCAAACTCAGATGGTCGACCTCCACTGAGGCCGCTGTTCCCGGCCCGAGCCTGTGCGCGAAGGCGTCAAGACCCAGGCCCACGCTGAGAATGCGATCCATTCTCATCCATAATGGTGGACTTTTTGCACGCTCTGCCCCAGCCATGATCGACTGCGTCAGCAGCCCGGTGTCCGAACGTGAGCTTGCCAGCCGCGACAATGCGGGATTGGACATCGGCCGCATGCCGTCGACGCCCACCCTCACACCGCCCACATGAGTTCCCCCGTCGCCCCCCTGCCCTCGGCCCCAAGGTCGGTGCGCGTGGCCGCCCTGGTGTTGGCGGCCCATGGGGCCGTGCTCTGGGCCCTGATGCACGGGCTGATGAACAAGACCCCCGAAGTGCTGGTA
>CANGYC010000184.1 GCA_947457975.1 Comamonadaceae bacterium
ACGCCGAGGAGATGGACCTGCGTCTGAATCGCCAGGGGCTGCTCCAGTCTCTGCACGTGGCCATGAACCGTGTGGCCGACCTGTCTCGGCTCGCCGCCTGAACCATGCTCGAGCGCAACCCCAAGCTCGTCATCCTGGACCGGGACGGCACCATCAACCATGACCGCGACGACTACGTGAAGTCGCCCGAGGAGTGGGAGCCGCTGCCCGGCGCGCTCGAGGCCATCGCGCGCCTGAACCACGCCGGCTGGCATGTGGTGATTGCCAGCAACCAGTCGGGCCTGGGTCGGGGCCTGTTTGACGTGGCCTCGCTCAACGCCATGCATGAGAAGCTGCACAAGCGCTTGGCGGCTGTTGGCGGCCGCATTGATGCCATCTTCTACTGCCCGCACACCCCCGAGGACGCCTGTGGCTGCCGCAAGCCGCTGCCTGGCCTCTTCGAGCAGATCGGTGCGCGCTTTGGTGTCTCGCTCAAGGGCGTGCCCACCGCAGGCGATACACGGCGCGACCTAGAGGCAGGCAGCGCCGCCGGTTGCGAGCCTCACCTGGTGCTCACCGGCAAGTCGGCGGGTCTGGCCCCCGAGGCGGCCCGCCAGGGCATGCCCGAGGGCACGCAGGTGCATGCCGACCTCGCGGCCTTCGCCGACTTTTTGTTGGCACGCGGCAGCGCCCGTGCGGCCACGCCCGCCCCCTGAACCCCGACCCCTGAGCCCCATGGCCCTGATCCGCTCGCTGCTGCACCTGCTCTTCATGGGCGTCACCGTGGTGCCCTGGGCGATCGCCGTGCTCGTGTGCTCGCTGTTCCTGAGCAGCACGCAGATCTACTGGATGTGCGCCGGCTGGCTGCGCGTGGCAGTGTGGGGCGCGCGTTGGCTGCTGGGCATCCGCACGCGCGTGACCGGCTGGGAACACCTGCCCACCGGGCAGACCAGTGCCGCCGTGCTGCTGCTCAAGCACCAGAGCACCTTCGAGACCTTCCTCATGCCCACGCTGATGCCGCACCCGCTGGCCTATGTGTTCAAGAAGGAACTGCTCTACGTGCCTTTCTTCGGCTGGGCCATGGCACGCATGGACATGATCCACATCGACCGCAGCCGCCGCAGCGAGGCCTTCAACAAGGTGGTGCAGCAGGGCCGCCGCCTCATGGCCCAGGGCGTGTGGGTCATCATGTTCCCCGAAGGCACGCGCATCGCCCGCGGCCAGAAGGGCACCTACAAGTCGGGCGGCACGCGCCTGGCCATTGAAACCGGTGCGCCGGTCATCCCTGTGGCCGTGAGCTCGGCCAAGTGCTGGCCGCGCAAGGCGCTCATCAAGCACCCGGGCGTGGTCGATGTCTCCATCGGCCCACCCATCCCCAGCGCGGGCCGGCGCCCCGACGAACTCATGGCCGAGGTGGAGGCCTGGATCGAGGCCGAGATGCGCCGCCTCGACCCCGAGGCCTACACGGCCGAGCGCCCCTCAACCTGAGCTCTCGCCTGAGCCGGCGTCACAGGCTCCAACACGGCAGCAACACTGCTTCAATCGCCCCGCAGCCTGCCCCTACACTGTCCTGCATGCGCGGCCTGCTTCAGTTCACCCTGGACCTGTTCACCCTCGACACCCCAGCCCCTTCGCCGACCCAGCCTGGGTCCACCGAAGCTGCCGCCTCGCTGGCGCAGGTGCTCACACCCGTGAGCTACCGCCACCCCGAGGCCACGCGCGAGCTCATGCTCTGCGGCGTGCATGTGGCCTACGCCTTTCGCCGCGGCAAGCGCCGCACCATTGGCTTTTCGGTGGGGGCCGAGGGCCTGGCCGTGAGCGCGCCCAAGTGGGTACCGCTGTATGAGGTCGACCGTGCGGTGCACGAGAAAAGCGACTGGATCCTGCGCAAGTTGCAGGAAACACGCGAGCGCCAGGGCCGCATCGAGGCCACCCGCATCGACTGGCGCGACGGCGCGCAGCTGCCCTACCTGGGGCGCCCGCTCACGCTGGCGCTGGACCCCGGCCACCATTTCCGCGGCGCGGGCTCGCAGCTGGTCGGCGAGCCGGGCCAGGAGCGCCTGTTGCTGGGCCTGCCTCGCCAGGCTGCGCCCGAGCAGATTCGCGATGCCGCCCAGGCCTGGCTGATGCGCCAGGCCAAGCCGCTGTTCACGCAGCGCCTGGACCACTTCGCGCCGCAGCTGAATGTGCGCTGGACCAAGCTCGCGCTCAGCAGCGCCGCCACGCGCTGGGGCAGCGCCAAGTCCGACGGCTCCATCCGCCTGCACTGGCGGCTCATTCATTTCGGGCAGGACGTGATCGACTACGTGGTGGTGCACGAGCTCAGCCACCTGCGCGTGATGGACCACAGCCCCCGCTTTTGGGACACCGTGGGCGCCGTGGTGCCCAACTACGCCGAGCTGCGCGGCCAGCTCAAGGACCTGCCCATTCCCAGTTGGTGAGGGCCAAGCCTCACCCTCAGGCAGCCGTAAAGCGCATCACCCCATCGGTGCCGCGCTGGCGCTTGAGCCGCCCCTCATGCCACAGCAGATGCAGGTGGGCCAGCGCCTCACCTACGGCAAAGGTGGTCTGGTGCACGTCCAGCACCCGCTTGAACATCAGCGGCAGGATGTCGGCGGCGCTGCAGGGCTGGGCGCGGCAGGCCTGCACCACCTCCTGCAGCCGCTCGGCGTGGTGCTGGCGCAGCTGCCCTGTGCGTTCGTGCAAGCCCTGGAAAGGCCGGCCGTGCGAAGGCAGCACCAGGGTGTGCGCCGGCAGCGGGTCGAATTTGGCCAGGGAATCGAGAAACAGCTGCAGCGGGTTGCCCTCGGGCTCCATCTGGTAGACGCTGATGTTGGTGGAGATGCGCGGCAGCACCATGTCGCCGCTGATGAGCACGGGCGTCCCCAGCCCGGGCTCATCGCAGAACAGCGCCATGTGCTCCGGCGAATGCCCGTGGCCCGAGATGCAGCGCCAGCGGCGCCCGCCGATGTGCAGCACCTGCGCATCGAGCAGGCGTGTGTACTGCGGAGGCACGGCCGGCACCATGCGGGCGTAGTAGCTGCTGCGGGCCAGCACCTCGTCGAGCACGGCGCGGTCCTGCACGCCATGCAGGGCAAAGAAGCCGGCCGTGGCCGCGCCGCCGAAGGAGTCCTGCTGGGCCACGGCCAGCCGGGCGGTCTGGTAGTCGCCCAGGCTGATCCACAGTGGCGCCTCAAAGCGCGCACACAGCCAGTGCGCGAGACCCAGGTGGTCGGGGTGCATGTGCGTGGCCAGCACGCGCAGCACCGGCAGGCCCTGCAGCTCCTGGGCGATCACCGCCTCCCACTGCGCACGGGCCTCGGGCCTGTCCACGCAGCAGTCGACCACGGTCCAGCCCTCGCGCCCGTCCAGCGTATCGCGCAGCAGCCAGAGATTGATGTGGTCCAGCGCAAAGGGCAGGGCCATGCGCAGCCAGCGCACGCCGGGTGCCACCTCCAGGCTGCGGCCTTCCTCGGGCAGCTGTGTGCCCAGCGGGTAACTCAGCGCCTGTTCAAGTGGATTCATGGGGTGGGCCTGGAGGGGAAGTGCGCTATATTTCGGTGCATTATTGACGTTTACGTCAACGTCAATCGGTCGATTGTAGGCAGCGGCAGGGCCCGACCCGGCCAACGCCTGGCCAGCCGACCGGCCTCGTCCTCACGCCCCACCTGCCCATGGCCACCACGACCTACACCATCAGTGACCTTGCCCGGGAGTTCGACCTCACCACGCGGGCCATGCGCTTTTACGAGGACATGGGCTTGCTGCAGCCCCAGCGCGAGGGGCCGGGCGGGCGCAACCGCATCTACAGCGCCCGCGACCGTACGCGCCTCAAACTCACCCTGCGCGCCAAGCGCCTGGGCCTGAGCCTGACCGAGGCCAAGGAGATCATCGACACCTACGAGAGCCCGCGCGACACCGTGCCGCAGCTCAAGAAGTTTCTGGTCATCCTCGAGGGCCACAAGCGCCAGATCGAAGAACAGATGGCCGATCTGCAGGCCAATCTGGAAGAGATCAAGGCGCATGAAAAGGAAGCCCGCGCCCTGCTGACCAAGGCCGAAGGCCGCGGCGCCGCCCGCAAGGCTGGCTGAACGCGGCCCCACCCATTACACCGACAGGACCCCCGCCCATGAACGCTCCCCACGATACCGCCGCCGCGGCGCTCTACGACCGCGTCGATGCCAGCTTCCAGCGCCAGGGCATGATGCGCCACCTCGATGCACGCCTGCTGCGCGTGGAGGCGGGCCTGTGCGAGATCGCGCTGCCCTTTTCGGAGCGCGTCGCGCAGCAGCAGGGCGGCTTTCACGGCGGCGCCATGGGCGCCTTGGCCGACATTGCCGCCGGCTACGCGGGCCTGACCCAGGCGCCCGAGGGCATGGAGCTCACCACCGTGGAATACAAGATCAACTTCCTGGCTGCCTTCCAGGGCGGCGAGCTGCGCGCCACGGGCAAGGTGCTCAAGGCCGGCCGCCGCCTGATCGTCACCACCGCCGAGGTGCTGCACGTGCAGGGCGATAAGACCAGCTTGTGCGCCACCATGCAGCAGACCCTGATGGCCGTGCCCAAGACTTACTGAAACCTTGTGGGACAGACCAAGATTTGCGCAGCAAATTTGCTCTGTCCCCAACTGATTGAGACCCTTGTGGAGTCAGACCAAGATTTGCGCAGCAAATTTGCTCTGTCCCCAACTGATTGAGACAAGAACCCCGAAAGGCGCCACCATGAACCTCCCTGGCCTGAACTTCCAGCTCGGCGACGACATCGACGCGCTGCGCGACGCGGTGCGTGAATTTGCGCAAGCCGAGATCGCGCCGCGCGCCGCCCAGATCGACGCCACCGACCAGTTCCCCATGGACCTGTGGGCCAAGATGGGCGAGCTGGGCCTGCTGGGCATCACCGTGCCCGAGGAATGGGGCGGCACCGGCATGGGCTACCTGGCGCACATGGTGGCCATGGAAGAGATCAGCCGCGCCAGCGCCTCGGTGGGCCTGTCCTACGGCGCGCATTCCAACCTCTGCGTCAACCAGATCAAGCGCAACGGCACCGACGAGCAGCGCCGCCGCTACCTGCCGCGCCTGATGTCCGGCGAGCACGTGGGCGCGCTGGCCATGAGCGAGCCCGGTGCGGGCTCCGATGTCATCTCCATGAAGCTCAAGGCCGAGGACAAGGGCGGCTACTACCTGCTCAACGGCTCCAAGATGTGGATCACCAACGGCCCTG
>CANGYC010000185.1 GCA_947457975.1 Comamonadaceae bacterium
ATCAGCCCTGGCAGCGAATGGGTCGAGATCAACGGCCAGCGCAAACATGTCAAGAGCTACCTGGGCGACTTTCTTTTCTCGCCAGCGCGGTCACAGTCGCCCGTGCGCACCCTCTCCGGAGGCGAGCGCAACCGACTGCTGCTGGCGCGCCTGTTTGCGCGGCCGGCCAACGTGCTGGTGCTCGACGAGCCCACCAATGACCTGGACATCGACACGCTGGAGCTGCTGGAAGAGCTGCTGCAGGCCTACGAAGGCACGGTGTTCCTGGTGAGCCACGACCGGCGCTTTCTCGACAACGTGGTCACCAGCATCCTGGCCCACGAAGGCACGCCCGAGCAGCCGGGTTTCTGGCGGGAGTACGAGGGGGGCGTCACCGATTGGCTGGTGCAGTCAGCTCGCTCGCAGCAGATCGCGGCCGAAGCCGCACGGTCAAAGCCGGCCGCCGCCCCCCAGCCAGCTGCGGTGAGCAAACCGGAACGAATTTCTTCTGCCAAGCGCAAGCTCAGCTACAAGGAGCAGCGCGAGCTCGACACCCTGCCCGAGCGCATGGAGGCGCTGGAGCGTGAGCAGAAAGACATCGAGCAGCGCCTGGGTGACGGCACGCTCTATGCCAGCGAGCCGGCCCTGGCGAAGGAGCTGGGCCAGCGCGCCGCGCAAATTGAGGAAGAACTGCTCGATGCGCTGATGCGCTGGGAAGCACTGAGCGCTTGATGGCCATGGCCGCCTGACCTGCCCAGGTGGCTATGGCCACGCATCAGCCAGCATAGATCCCGCATGGATCCGGCACTGAGCCGGGCGAGCAATGGTGAGTCAGGGCAGCAGGGCCCAGCTTAAAAGCGCTCGTGCGCCGCCAGGTAGCGCCACTGCCCGAGAGGCAAATTACCCAGCGTGACGTGGCCGATGCGAATGCGCTTGAGGCCGGTGACCACCAGCCCCACCTGCTCGCACATGCGCCTGATCTGGCGCTTGCGGCCCTCCCGCAGCACGAAGCGCAGTTGCTCGGGGTTCTGCCAGCTCACCTCGGCGGGCTTGAGAAGCTGACCATCCAGGCTCAGGCCGTGCTGCAGCAAGCGCAGCTTCTCGGGCGGGAAGAGCGACTGCACGTCCTGCGTGCGCTCGCCCCAGCTCACGCGCACCAGGTACTCCTTGTCCACCTCGGAGTCCTCCCCGATCAGCGTGCGGGCCACCCGCCCGTCCTGCGTGAGCACCAACAGACCCACCGAATCGATGTCGAGCCGCCCCGCCGGGGCCAGGCCCTTGAGCTGCTCAGGCCCCCAGCGCATCCGGCTGGCGCACTCACGCCAACGATTGCCGGGCTGCACCAGGCTGGCGGCGGGCGCATGTCCATCCTCAGCCTGGCCGCTGACGTAGCCCACCGGCTTGTTGATCAAGATGGTGACCTGCTGGCGCTGCTGCTGCTGCGCCTGGCGGTGCACCTCGATGCGGGCATCGGCCGGCACCGGCTGCCCCAGCACGGCGGGCTGGCCGTTGACCTGCACCCAGCCCCGCGCGATCCAGTCGTCGGCTTCGCGCCGAGAACACAGGCCCAGCTCGGCCATGCGCTTGTTCAGGCGCACCGCCGCAGCTGGCAGGGGTGCTGCCGGTGAGGCCGCTCGCACGCGCACGGCCGCAGGGGGAGCAGAAGAATCGAGGGGCTTGGCGGAGATGGTCATGGCGGTGCTGCGGATTATCCGGAGAACGCGCCGGTGCGCAGGGCCGCCAGGTCCAGCACGCGCAGGCCGCCGTACTCCACCTGGATGACGCCCTGACCCTCCAGGATGCGCAAGGACTCGTTCACCCGCTGGCGCGACAGGCCGACCAGGTAGGCCAATTCCTGCTGGGTGATGCGCAGCACCTGGCCCACCCCGGGAAAGAGCGAAGGGTTGAACAGCGCCGCCAGGTTACGCGCCACGCGCAGGTCGGGGTTGGTCAGCCGGTCGATCTCGCGGGCCGCAATGAACTGGGCCAGGCGCTCGTTGAGCTGGCTCATCACGAAGCGGTTGAAGTCGATGGAGTGGTCCAGCAGCCAGTGAAAGGTATCCACCGGCAGGCCTGCCACCACGCTCTTGCGCAGGGCCAGCACGTTGTAGCGGTAGATCTCGCGCTTGAAGGCCGTGCCCTCGCCGAACCAGCCACCTGGCGGCAGGCCCGTGAAGGTCATGGTCATGCCTTGCGCGCTGTCGGTGCTCATCTTCAGCAGTCCCTCGACCACGCCAAACCAGTAGGTCACGGGCCGGCCGACACGGCAGATGTAGTCGCCCGGTGCCGCCTCACTGACCACCAACTCGGCGACGGCGCGCTCGCGCTCCACGGCATTGAGACGCTCCAACCAGGGAATGCCGGCCAGTTCGACCGGGGTGGCCAGGCGCCTGCGCTGGTGAAGGGAGGGCTCATTCTTCATTTGGAAGATATTCCTGACGGCATTCTTGCGGACCAAGCGCATGCGCTAGGGTAAATCCCAGGGGTGATAGACCCTTGATTGTCGGCGAAACGACAACAAAGCGTCAAACAGCGGCCTAGCATCATCTTCAAGAAACTGCCTTCATGTTCCATGAACGGCAGGCCCAAGCGAGGAGACCAGCGCACATGCAAACGACATTCCCCCGGCTCATGCTGCAGCACGCGACCCAGCGTCCGTCGGCACCCGCCATGCGCGAGAAAGAGTACGGCATCTGGCAGACCCACACCTGGGCCGACATGGCCACCGAGGTCGAGCGCATTGCCTGCGGGTTGCACCAGCTGGGTCTGGCACGCGGCCAGCACATGGTGGTGATCGGCGCCAACCGCCCACGTTTGTACGCCACCATGCTGGCCGCCCAGTCCCTGGGGGCCATCCCCGTGCCCCTGTACCAGGACGCCGTCGGCGCCGAGTGCGTCTTCCCCATCACCAACGCCGAGGTCCGCATGGCCCTGGTGGAAGACCAGGAGCAGGTGGACAAGCTGCTGGACATCCGCGCTCAGTGCCCGCTGCTGGGCCACATCGTCTACGACGACCCGCGCGGCCTGCGCAACTATGCCGAGCCCGGCCTGCAGTCGCTGGACCAGCTGATTGAAAACGGGGCCGCTTTTGCCAACATGCACCCGGACTTCTTCCAGGCGCAGGTCGAGCAAGGTCGGCCCGTGGACGTGGCGGCCATGTTCTTCTCATCCGGCACCTCGGGCAACCCCAAGGGCGTGGTCCACACCCACAGCACCTTGCTCGACCGTGCCCAGGCCGGCGCCGAGTTCGACCGCCTCAGCAGCCGAGAGGAAGTGCTGGCCTACCTGCCGCCGGCCTGGATCGGCCAGAACATCTTCAGCTACGCGCAGTGGCTGTGCTGCGGCTACGTGGTGAACTGCCCGGAGAACGCCGGCACCGTCTCCATCGACCTCAAGGAAGTTGGCCCCACCTACTACTTCGCACCGCCGCGGGTCTTCGAGGGCATGCTCACCAGCGTGATGATCCGCATGGAAGACGCCGGGCGCCTCAAGCGCGGTCTGTTCCATTACTTCATGGACGTAGCCAAGCGCGTGGGCCCGCAGCGCATGGACGGCAAGTCCCTGGGTCTGCTCGACGGGCTGCTCTACAAACTTGGCGACCTGATGGTCTACGGGCCGCTTCGCAACACCCTGGGCTTTTCCCGTGTGCGCGTGGCCTACACCGCCGGCGAGGCCATCGGGCCGGACCTCTTTACCTTCTACCGCTCTATCGGCATCAACTTGAAGCAGCTCTACGGATCCACCGAAACCGCCGTATTCGTGTGCCTGCAGCCCGACCACGAGGTGCGCGCCGACACCGTGGGCGTGCCCATCCGCGGCGTGGAGATCAAGCTGGCCGAGAACGGCGAGATCCTGGTCAAGTCCGCAGGCCTGCTCAAGGAGTACTACAAGAACCCCACCGCCACGGCCGAGGTGCTCACGGCCGACGGCTGGTACCACACCAGTGATGCGGGCTTTCTGGACAGCCACGGTCACCTGAAGATCATCGACCGCGTCAAAGACGTGGGGCGTCTGAAAGGCGGCGCCAACGACGGGGCCATGTTCGCGCCCAAGTACGTGGAGAACAAGCTCAAGTTCTTCCCCTTCATCAAGGAGGCGGTGGCCTTGGGCGACGGGCGCGAGAAGGTCTGCGTGATGGTCAACATCGACTTCGACGCCGCCGGCAACTGGGCCGAGCGCCGCAACCTGCCCTACGCCGGCTACACCGACCTGGCGCAAAAACCTGAGGTCTACGCGCTCATTCAGGACTGCGTGGAAAAGGTCAATGCCGACCTGGCGGCCGACAAGCTGCTTGCCGGCTCACAGATCAGCCGCTTTCTGGTGCTGCACAAAGAGCTCGATGCCGACGACGGCGAGCTCACCCGCACCAACAAGGTCAGGCGCGGGTTCATCGGCGAGAAGTACCAGCCCTTGGTCGATGCGCTGTACCAGGACAAAACCGAACAGTTCATCGAGACCGTCGTCAAGTTCGAAGATGGCCGCACCGGCAAGGTCAGCGCCACCCTCAAGCTCGGCGATGCGCGCACCTTCAACGCCGTCCAGACGGCCGCCTGACCCGGACAGACTGGCCATGCAAAACTCCACGCCCCAGAAAAAAATTGGCGACGTCATCCTCGACGTCCAAAACATCTCGCTGAGCTTCGGCGGCGTCAAGGCGCTCACCGACATCTCGTTCAATGTGAAAGAGCACGAGGTCCGCGCCATCATCGGCCCCAACGGCGCCGGCAAGAGCTCCATGCTCAATTGCATCAATGGCGTCTACAAACCTCAGCAAGGCTCCATCGCCTTCAAAGGCCAGACCTTCAAGCACATGAACAGCCACGAGGTGGCGGTCATGGGCGTGGCACGCACCTTCCAGAACCTGGCGCTCTTCAAGGGCATGAGCGTGCTCGACAACATCATGTCCGGCCGCAACCTGAAGATCAAAAGCAACCTGCTCCTGCAGGCCCTGCGCATCGGACCGGCCCAGCGCGAGGAATTTCAGCATCGGGAGGCCGTTGAGCGCATCATCGACTTCCTTGAAATCCAGCCCTACCGCAAGACCCCCGTGGGCCAGCTGCCCTATGGCCTGCAAAAGCGCGTGGACCTCGGGCGCGCCCTGGCCATGGAGCCGCAGGTGCTGCTGCTCGACGAGCCCATGGCCGGCATGAACGTGGAAGAAAAACAAGACATGTGCCGCTTCGTGCTGGACGTGAACGACGAGTTTGGCACCACGG
>CANGYC010000186.1 GCA_947457975.1 Comamonadaceae bacterium
CCTGCTGCTGGGCCTGGGCGGTCTTCTGATGGTGGTGTGGCGCAAGCTGATGGCCGGCACCGAGGTCTCTGCCCTGACGCTGACGGCCACGCTGCTGGCTTTGCTGTCGATCACGGCCGGCACGCTCTACCAGAAACGCTTTTTGCAGCCCACCGATGTGCGCACGGCCAACCTGATCCAACTGGCCGCGGCTCTGGCGGTCACTTTGCCTCTGAGCTGGCTCGAGCATGAGGCCGTCACCTGGAACGGGCCCTTTGTGGGCGCCATGGCTTGGGCGGTGCTCGTGCTGACCTTAGGCGGCAGTTCCTTGCTGTATTTGCTCATCCAGCGGGGCGCAGCCACCGCGGTCACCAGCTTGCTGTACCTGGTGCCGCCCACCACGGCCATCATGGCTTGGTTTTTGTTTGGTGAATTCATCACGGTCACCACTGTCGCTGGCACACTCCTGACCGCACTGGGCGTGGCTCTGGTGGTTCGCCAGCCGCGTTCACCTGTCTGATTCTTTTTTCTGAACTCTCCTATGAACAAGCACACTGAAAAAAAACGCATCGCCGTCATCGCTGGGGACGGCATTGGCAAGGAAGTCATGCCCGAAGGCCTCCGCGTGATGGAGGCGGCCGCCAGCAAGTTCAACATCGATCTGCATTTCGATCACTTCGATTTTTCAAGCTGGGACTATTTCGAAAAGCATGGCCAGATGCTGCCCGATGACTGGAAAGACCAGATTGGCGGCCATGACGCGATCTATTTCGGCGCGGTGGGCTGGCCCGAGAAGATCGCCGACCATGTCTCGCTCTGGGGTTCGCTGCTGATGTTCCGCCGCGAGTTCGATCAGTACATCAATCTGCGCCCCGCGCGCCTGATGCCCGGCGTGGTCTGCCCGGTGGTGCGCCGCGACGGTAGCCCGCGTCAGCCTGGCGAGATCGATTTCTACATCGTGCGCGAGAACACCGAGGGCGAGTACTCCAGCATTGGCGGCAAGGCTTTCCCGGGCACCGAGCGCGAGTTTGTGGTGCAGGAGTCGGTGTTCACGCGCATCGGCACCGACCGCGTGCTCAAGTTCGCCTTCGAACTGGCGCAGTCACGTCCCAAGAAGCATCTGACCAGCGCCACCAAGTCCAATGGCATTTCGATTTCCATGCCTTACTGGGACGAACGGGTGGCCGAGATGGCCAAGGCTTACCCGGACATTCGCCTGGACAAGTTCCACATCGACATCCTCACGGCGCACTTCGTGCAGCGTCCCGACTTCTTTGACGTGGTGGTGGCCAGCAACCTGTTTGGCGACATCCTGAGCGACCTGGGTCCGGCCTGTACCGGCACCATCGGCATTGCGCCGAGCGCCAACCTCAATCCGGAAGGTAAATTTCCCTCGCTCTTCGAGCCGGTGCATGGCTCGGCGCCCGACATCGCAGGCCAATTCATTGCCAACCCCATCGGGCAGATCTGGTGCGGCGCGATGATGCTCGAGTTCCTTGGCCACAAGGCCGCACACGATGCGGTGCTTGGCGCCATCGAGACGGTGCTGCAACCTGGAAGCGGGGGGCCTCGCACCCCCGACCTGGGCGGCAGCGCCAAAACCCAGGACTTGGGCAAGGCCATCGTTGACGCGCTGAATTGAATAATTCATGGTCTTGGTGCAGTTTTTCAGGGAAAACATGCCCGTGACACTCTTCAAGATCATTTTCAATTCGGCTTAGAATCCGCCTCCGCGCCTGCTGAAGAGCTCGCTTTCAGGCGCGATTCGCCGACACCACACCGTCGGCCCTGATACGAACCTCCTTGAGGCCCCATTCCTCATGCTGCCTTAAGCAGCAATGACCGAAGTAAGCCAAGACGTACTCCTAAAACACCCGAGGATTCACCGTGAACAAGACAGAACTGATTGAACACATTGCCAAGCATGCCGACATTTCCAAGGCTGCGGCCACACGCGCGCTGGAGTCCACCATCGGCGCCGTGAAGACCACCCTGAAGAAAGGCGGCACCGTGTCGCTGGTGGGTTTTGGTACCTTTGCCGTGGGCAAGCGGGCCGCTCGCACCGGCCGCAATCCCCGTACGGGCGCTGCGATTAAAATCAAAGCCGCCAAGGTTCCCAAGTTCCGTCCGGGCAAGGCCCTCAAGGACGCCTTGAACTGAGGATCTGCATTCGTCAAGTTGAGGTGGGGTGCTTAGCTCAGTTGGTAGAGCGGCGCCCTTACAAGGCGTAGGTCGGGGGTTCGAGCCCCTCAGCACCCACCAGCAGCTTCACATGAAAAGGCGAACGTGAGGTTCGCCTTTTTTGCGTCAGAACGGCTTGATATTCACAGGGCGCATGTCTGCCCACAGGAAAACACCATGTTCGATTTCGTTCGCAAGCACAACAAGATCATGATGGGCGTGCTGTTCCTGCTCATCGTGCCGTCCTTCGTCCTGCTGGGCCTGAACGATTACAGCCGGGCGGATGCCAAAACCGTGGTGGCCAAGGTCGATGGCCGAGACATCACGCAGGCCGAATGGGATGACGCTCACCGCAACGAGATTGATCGCCTGCGTGCGGCCATGCCGCAGCTCGACGTCAAGCTGCTCGATACGCCTCAGGCCCGCTTCGGCACCCTGGACCGCCTGGTGCGCGAACGGGTGCTCGCCGCAGCTGCCGACAAGCTCGGCCTGACGGCCAGCAACCAGCGCCTGGCCCTTGAACTGCAAAACAATCCGCAGATTGCGATGCTGCGCAAGGCCGATGGCACCCTGGACCTCGAGAAATACCAGCAGCTCTTGCGCGCCCAAGGCATGAATTCGGACATGTTTGAGGCCAGTGTGCGTGCCGAGATGTCGGCCAGGCAGGTGCTTGAGGGCGTGGGCGCCACTGCCGTGGTCTCCAATGCCGCGGCTGACACGGCTCTTGGCGCTTATTTCGAAAAGCGCGCCGTCAAACTGGTGCGGTTCAAGCCCTCTGACTTTGCCCGTAAGCTCCAGCCCAGCGACGCCGACCTGGAGCAGTTCTACCAGGCCAACACCCGCCTTTTCATGGCGCCTGAGTCGGCCGATGTGGAGTACCTGGTCCTCAACGCCGAGGCTGTAGCCCAGTCCCTGGTGGTCAATGAGTCGGACCTGCGCACGTACTACGAGCAAAACGCACAGCGTCTGGCAGCCAAGGAAGAGCGCCGCGCCAGCCACATTCTGTTGACTTCGCCACAGTCGGCGTCTGCCGCCCAGCGCGAAGCCGCCAAGGCCAAAGCTATCGCCCTGCTCAGCGAGTTGAGGAAATCGCCCGACAGCTTTGCGGCTCTGGCACGCAAGAACTCTGAAGACCCGGATTCCGCCGGTAACGGCGGAGATTTGGGCTACTCCTCCCGCGGCGGCATGATCAAGCCCCTGGAGGATGCCGTGTTTGCCCTCAAAAAGGGGGAGCTCAGCGAGGTGGTGGAGAGTGAGTTCGGCTACCACCTGGTTCGGCTCACGGACATCAAGCAGCCCAAGCAGCGCAGCTTTGAAGAAATGAAGGCCGAGTTGTCCGCTGAGCTCAAGAAGCAGCAGCTCCAAAAGAAATACGCCGAAGCTGCCGAGCAGTTCGCCAACACCGTGTATGAGCAGCCCGACAGCCTTGCGCCTGCGGCCGACAAGCTCAAGCTCAAAGTGCAGACGGCCAGCAACTTGAGCCGCACTGCCGTCCCGGATGCCAAGTCGCCCCTGACTCACCCCAAGCTTCAGGCGGCGCTGTTTTCGCCAGAAGCCACCGAAAAGAAGCGCAACACCGAGGCCATCGATATCGGCGGGGGCACACTTGTCGCTGCTCGCGTGCTCAATTACACGCCAGCGCGTGCCAGGCCCCTCTCGGAAGTCAAGGACCAGGTCAAGGCCCGCTGGCTGGCCAGTCGCAGTGCTGAAGAAGCCCGCAAGGAGGGCGAGGCCCGGCTCGCGGCTTGGCAGGCCAAGCCGTCGGAGGCTCAATTGCCTGAGTCGGCCATTCTGTCTCGCGCCGAGTCACGCAATGTGCCTCAGCCCATCCTTGATGCAGTTCTGCGTGCCGATCCTGCCAAGTTGCCCGCGCTCCAGGGGGTTGACCTGGGCGAATTGGGCTATGTGGTGCTGCAGGTCGAGAAGGTCCTGCCGCGTGAGGTCCGGGACGAGAACCAGGCTCGCCAGGCTCGTGGCCAGTACACCCAGTGGTGGACCTCCGCCGAAGGTCTGGCCTATTACAAGTGGCTGCATGACAGGTTCAAGGCCGTGATCAAGGTCCCAAAGCCTGAGCCGCAGGCTGCGCCAAAGGCTTGAGTTTGTCTCGAGACCTGCCTCGACTTGAGGCTATAATTTGAAGTTCTGGTGGCTGTAGCTCAGTTGGTAGAGTCCAGGATTGTGATTCCTGTCGTCGTGGGTTCGAGTCCCATCAGCCACCCCAGAAATCCTCCGTGTTTTGGCTTTTCATGGCCAATGCGCTCAGCCTAACGGACCCTTTCAAGGGTCCTTTTTGTTTCCTCTTCAACCCCGGCCACCCCGATCATTCCCGAGAGTCCATTGGCGCCACGGTCTGGGGCCTGCTTTGCGTCACATCATTCAGCCCTGAGATCTCTTCGCCCCTTTTGCGGCGCCGGCCTGAAGCATGCGAGCCTTCTTCAGCCTTTGGGATCGATATGAACAAGAGCCGCCTTCGAGGCTTTTGTTGTTGATGCCCTCCCTTTTCCATGGCGAATCTCGTTGACTTGGCGATACATCTGGGTGTCGTTCAGGTGGAAAAGATTTGATAACAAGTGTTGTTTTGTGTAATGATGAGGGAATCAATGCTGTTGTTCTCCAGCAGGGCAACGCTTTCCTTGGAGGTTTATCTTGGCCGGCAATAATTATTCTGGGAAGGACGATGTCCCGGGAAGTCTGATCGTGGGTGAGGGCGTGAAGGTGGTAGGCAAGCTGGTGGTCCCCGGCTTGGCTGTCATCAATGGAGGTCTGGAGGGCGAACTCGAGGCTGATGAGCTCTTGGTCGGTCCCCGCGGTTTTCTTTCTGGCCAGGTGCGCGTGCGCACGGCTGATATCCACGGCGCTACCCACGATACGCTGGAAGCCACCGAATTCTTGTGTGTACGCAGCACAGGTCAGGTGCATGGCAAGGCCCGCTATGGCGAGGTCGAGATTGAGAAGGGCGGCATCATTCGCGGTGCCATCGCCCCAGTTGGCAGCGGCGATATAGCTGCAGTCCAGATCACG